>CAMLCX010000312.1 GCA_946478635.1 uncultured Pseudomonadota bacterium | reverse complement strand
GTTCTCTCGCTGTTTATCGCGGTGGCGGCTTTCGCCCAGCCCGTGCGCATCGCGGTCGGCGCCGCCAGCGTCGCGTCATTGCCGACCTGGGTTGCCCAGGACGGCGGTTACTTCGCGCGCGAGGGTGTGCCCGCCGAGTTGATTTACATCCGCGGCGGGCCGCAAACCATGTCGGCGCTCATCAGCGGCGAAGTTCCCTTCGCGCAGATTTACGGCGGAGCGTTGGTGGCGGCAGGGCTCACCGGCGCCGATGTGGTCATCATCGCGGGCCTGATCAATCAGCCGTTTTTTTCCATCGTCACGACCAAAGCAATCAACAAGCCCGAAGATTTACGCGGCAAGAAAATCGGCATCAGCACCTTCGGCTCGGCGACCGATTTCGCGCTGCGCCTGGCGCTAAAAAAATGGGGACTCAAGGCCGATAGCGAGGTCAGCATCCTGCAGATGCGCGGCGTGCCGGAAATCTTGCCTGCGATGGCGTCCGGCGCGCTGCACGGCGGCGTGATGTCGCCGCCGACCAACATGATCGCGATCCGCGCCGGCTTCAAGGAGCTGGTGTTCCTGCCGCAGATCGGCATCTCGTTCCAACACACGAGCCTCGCAACGAGCCGGCGATATCTGGAGAGAAATCGCCCGACGGCGCTGAAGGTCATGCGGGCCTATCGGGGCGCGATCGAGCGCATCAAGGCGGACAAGGCCTTCACGGTCAAAACCCTCTCCAGGTACATGAGCACGCAAGACAACGTCGTCCTGGATTACAGTTACAACACCGGCTTGCCGCTGTTTCGGCCGCTGCCCTATCCGACTCTGGAAGGAATTCAGTCGGCCCTGGATTTTCTCGCCGATAAAGATCCGAAAGCCAAACAGGCGCAGCCGAAAGATTTCGTCGATACATCGTTGCTGCAGGAAATTGAGAAAGCGGGAGCGAAAAAGTGAAAACTGGAGTGATGGAGTACTGGAGTGGTGGAGTGATGGGTATTCGGATTGCCTCGTGTTTCTTGCATTTACCAATACTCCATTACTCCAACACTCCATCACTCCAATTCAGTTCCACGGAGAGCATGTCATCATGAGCAAAATAGATCCAATCCGTTACGAGATGTTCTTGCACCGGCTTTGGGCCATCGGCGAGGAAGGCCGCATGACGCTGCAGCAGGTCACCGCGTCGCCCATCGTCTCCCAGGGCGGGGAGTGCATGAGTTCCTTTTACGATGCCGCCGGCACCATGGTGCTCGCCTGCTCCGGCCACCTGCGGTTTGCGGCGGCGACCTCCGACGCGATCCGAAGTCTCAAGCAGCGTTTTGAAAAGTCGCCGGGCTTCTTCGACGGCGACCAGTTCTTTTTCAACGATCCCTACGTCGCCGGATCCCATACCTATGACATGATGATCGTCAAGCCGATCTTCCATGGCGGTGAATTGATTGCCTGGACGGCGACCAGCACGCACACGGCGGACACCGGCGGCGTCCTGCGCGGCGGCGCCTACGAGATTTTCCACGAAGGGATCTGCGTTCCGGGGTTGAAGATCGTCGAGAAGGATGAATTCCGCGAGGATGTGTTTCAAACCCTCACCGGCATGTGCCGCGACCCGCAATATGTCGGCCTCGATTTGAAGGCGATGATCGCCGGCAACAACATCTGCGCCAAACGCTATCTCGGCCTGGTGGAAAAATTCGGCCTCAAGTTCGTCCAGCAAGCCGGTGAGAAAATGATCGCGGATTCCGAGGCAAAAACCCGCGCCAAATTACGCTCCATGCCCGATGGCACCTGGGTCACGCGCCAATACGTCACAACCCTCGACCGTAAGACGCGAAAATCCGTCGCCCAGCAGCTTTACTGCACCATGACCAAGAAAGGCGACACGCTCGACTTCGATTTTACCGGCACGAGCGCGCAGACCGACACCGATCACAACTCGACGCTGCCGAGCACCATCGCCCATATTGCGCTCGCCCTGACCAACGCGCTTTTCTGGGACGTGCCGTGGAGCGATGGCAAGATGCGGCCGGTGAAGATCCACGTCCCCGAGGGCAGCATCCTCAATTGCAAGTATCCCGCCGCCTGCGGCGCCGGTCCGCGCATCGGCAACGTGCTCGTTTCCACCGTCTGCGAAGCGGTGGCGAAAATGATTTACGCGTCCGGCCGCTATGACGATGTCAATGCATCGACCACCGGCAATCTGGAATTCGTCGGCGGCCCCGGCTACTTCTACGGTGGCCACACCCGCGAAGGCATCGCCGTGGCGCAAGGATTGTACGATATCCACGGTTCCGGCATGGGCGCGGCGCCGCAGCGCGACGGCGTGAACACCGGCGGGCATATGAATATTCCCTCCGCCGCCATCAGCGACGTCGAGCGCATCGAAATGCAGTATCCGTTTCTTTATTTCACCCGTTCGCACAATCCCGACGGCAGCGGCTTCGGCCAGTACCGCGGCGGGCTGGGCAGCCATCGCGTTTATTTGATCTACGGATCGAAGGATTGCAGCGTCGACTACAAGCCCTACGGCGGCGTCGCCCAGGGCGGCTTCGGCCTCGCCGGCGGCTACCCGACGGGAAACGGCGCGACGCGCGTGATCATCGAAGCCGGGCTGGGCATGCTCGACCGGGTCAAGAACGGCGAGCATCCTACCGCCGATGCCATGCGCGAGGGAAAATGGGGCAAATCTATTTTACCCGCCGGCGTGCCGGAGCGGGTGCCGCTTCCGGAAGGCAGCTTGCTGGTCGACTACGTTGCCGGCGGCGGCGGATTCGGCGATCCCATCGATCGCGATCCCAGGTCCGTGCTCGAAGATTTCGGCCGGGGTTGGGTGAGCCGGAACGTCGCCGAGAAGACCTACGGCGTCGTGTTAAGCGCCGATGGCAAAGCGGTGGACCAGCATGCGACTGACGCCCGGCGGGAGGAGATACGAAATGCTCGAAGACAGCAGAGCGCGCCGATCTCAATAGCAACAAATGGCGCCAGTGTCTCGGACCAAAATGGCTGGCGCCGGCTGCTCAAGTTTCACGCCGCCCTCGAGATCGCCACCGATGGAACACGCAAAATCGTCCGTTGCTCGCACTGCGGTCATCTTTTTTGCAAAGCCGACGAAAACTACAAGCTCTTCGCGCTCCATACCATCACGCACTTGAACGAAATCATGCCGCCCCTGCCGTCCGGAGAGCCGTACATTGGCGAATATCACATTTACAGCTGTCCTGGTTGCGCCACGCAGCTGCAAGTCGACCTGTTCAGCCCGACGCTCGGCGGCGACGCCGTGCTCTGGGACACGCGCATCGACGCGAACCGGCTAAAACTTAACCCGAGCAAGTCATCTCGCAGGGGAACAAAACAATGATCCGGCGCTTTCTGTTCTGCTTATCTGTTCTATTCGTCCTATCGGTCCAAGCCAGTTTCGCGCAGGACCGGCTCACTTTAGGACTGACCACCAGGAATGGCAGCACATCCCTGCCGTTCGTGATCGCCGAGGAAAAGGGATTTTTCAAAAGCGAAGGTCTTAACGCCATCGTCGTCATCATGCAGAACCAGGTCGTCGTCAATGGTGTCGTCACGCGCAACGTCGACTACGGCGGAACTTTTTCCAACTTCGTCGGCGCGGCGATTTCCGGGCTGCCGGTGCGCATCGTCATGTCAGCGATGGACGGCTCCGATCATTATCTTGTCACCAGCGCCAACGTGAAGCGGGTCGAAGACTTGAAGGGCAAAACCTTCGGCATCAGCAGTTTCGGGGGCACGCCGCACAGCGAAGCGGTGATGATCCTGCGAAAGCACGGCATGAGCCCGGAAAAAGACGTGACCTTTCTGCAAATCGGCGGCAGCTCGAGCCGTTACGCGGCGCTGGAAAGCGGGTCGATTCACGCCGCGATGCTGGTGCCGCCCTTCAACAACTTTGCCAAGAAACGCGGCTTCAATCAGCTCATGTCGTTCAACGAGATCATGAGCATCCCGCTCGGCGGCATCGCGGTGCACACGCAGCAGATGAAAGAGAAGCCCGACGAGATCGTCAAGATGATCAAGGCCGTGCTCAAGGCGACCGATTACATCCGCAATCGGAAACCTGAGATTTTGTCTTACGTGGAATCCAAGTGGGGCATCAAGGAAGCCGACGTGCGCGAAAGCATCTACCGCGACATGGTCGGCCTGTTCAGCAAAAACGGCGTGGCATCCGACGAGACTATGAATAACGTCGTTCAACTGGTGCGCGAAACGCGCAAATCGAAGGACGATAAAACCCTCGCGGATATCGTCGATTGGAGTTTCGCGAAAAAAGCGCAGGCGGAGCTGAAAATCCGCTGAGCGGGTTTCCGTTCTTGCGTCTCGGGTCTCGGGTTAAACGCGGGACACTAGACTCTAGACCCAAAACTTTCTTAGCTGCCCAGCTTCTTGAAAAACCCTTCCTTGTCCAGCTCATCCATCAAGGATTGATCGATGAACTCTTCCGGTTTGCGATTTTTGAAATCGGGATTTTGCTCGGCGTAGAAGTTGATCGTGTCGCGCACCCCGTCGAGATTGACCCGCGGCGGGAAGGAAAATCGCGGCGCGAAGTATTCGTAGGTCGTGCGCACGGTCTCCGGATCGTCGATGCGCATGCGGTTGGCGAAGACTTTCATCGTTCGCACCCGGTCGGTCTTGATGATGTGGATCGCTTCAGCGTAGCCGCGCAGGAAGCGCTTCACCCGATCGCGATTCTCCCGAAGCGAGCTGCCCTTTACGTACAAGGAAGACTGCGTGAAGTTGCTGCTCATGTCGCCCATGTCCGCCAGGATGCGATAGCCCGCTTTCGCGACGATGGTGAGATGCGGCGGCGAAAGAATCGTCGCGTCGATGCGCCCGGACATGAGGGCTCCCATGCGCGTCGGCGCGTCGCCGCCGATGATCACCTGCACATCCGACAGCTTCATGCCCCACTCTTTGAGCGCCAGCTGCAACGCGAGATCGTTGGAGCCGCCGTAGTTGAGGATATTGACTCTCTTGCCGCGCAGTTCTTTCGGATTGCGAATCTCCGGCTTCACCACAAAGGCATACGGGAATTTATTGTAGGATGCCGCGATGACCTTTATATCGGATCCCCGGACCGCGGCCGCCAGCGGCCCGGTCGCCGATCCGGTGGAGAAATGCGTGCTGTTTCCCAACAAAGCAGCGACAGAGCGCGCCGCGCCGGTGATCATGACGATCTCCACGTCCAGACCATGCTTCTGAAAAATCCCCAAGTCCCGACCGATCCACGTCGCGCTCTGAAAACCGGCGTGGCCGCCATAATCCGCGATGAGCTTCTCCGCCGCGTAGCTGCTCGAAACGGCAAGGCACAGCCAAGCGGCCAAGAAGGCCAGTTGTTGGGATCGCTTTATCATAATCATCTCCTCAAAGTGTCGCGGGAATCACAAGTTGATCCAATCAGAATACTGCGTGCAGGTAATAGCAAAGTTCATGTCATCACGCACCTCTGAATCGGCATCGTGATGGGTCTCCGCTAAGACATTTTTCGGCGGGATCTTTTCACGTCCCGAACGCACAGGTCAGGCTGCGATCTTACGCAGAATCTCTGGATGCAACTCTGCGACCTTGATGAGTGTCTTTGCCGCTCTACTTGGCTTGCGACGGCCTTGCTCCCACTGTTCCAGGGTACGTCTCGAGACCCCGAGCAGCGCGGCGAACTGCTGTTGGGTAAGACCAGCTTTCAAGCGCGCACGCACAATGGGCGAGCGGGGCTCGACGACAGAGCGTCTACCGCCGCCGGCTTTGATTTCGCGAACACCATCCAATACTTCCTGCCAAACATCACGCCCAGCCTCGAATTTGGCGAGCGCGCGTCGATTCATTTTTTTACCCACGTTTAAACACCTCCTTTAATTGCTTGAGGATATGCGCAGGGACGTTTTCCTGCTTGGCTTTCGCGTACAGCGTTAACATCCAGAACTCATTAGGTTGATAGCGTACATAATAGATCACGCGCGTTTGCCCATACCCTTGCGTTTCCAGCGCAGCTTTCTTACGCCACCGGATCCGGGCACCACCTGCCCAGCTTCCGGCATTTCCATCATGAACTGTTGCAGTTCCGCGTAGTCGTCGTCATCGAGGTAAAAAGAGCACAAGCGCTCGAAAACCGAGGACTCGATGAACGTGAACGCGATAGCCAGACTACGCCCCAGGCGTAGCC
>CAMLCX010000311.1 GCA_946478635.1 uncultured Pseudomonadota bacterium | reverse complement strand
TTAGCGGCTCATCCTTCGCCTCAGCGATCGGGTAGTTCGCCAAACCAGGACTGATAATCATTGCAGCGCCGTTGCGCTGGCCGGCGATGTATCGAAGCACGTCGGTTCGGTTCATCGACTCTCTCCGATCTCGCGAATAACGTGGCTCGGCACGAGGATGCCGAAGGGCAAGCGCTGTCCTTCGACGGTTGCTTGCGCTTCGATAACTACGTTGCGAATATGAGCGGGATCGTAAAGCACATGGTAGGGAATACTGAGCGCCCGTAGAACGGGTTCCGCCACCAAGCGCGTCGCGCCGTGATAGTCATAGCGCTCCCCGAGAGTGCTGTTGTGGCCGATGATCAACATCGTCGGAGTTTTCTGGACAATCCCGCGAGCGAGAATCAGCGCCGACATGCCGATTCCCGAACCCTCCATCAACGCCACGGGCCGTTTGCCGACCAGGAAAGCACCCATTGCCATCGCGATGCCTTCGTCCTCGCGCGAGCACTGATAAGCTTCGATATCGCCGCGCTCGAGAATCAATTGCTCGACGCCATCGAGCATACTGTCGGGGAGGAACACCGCGAAGTCGATTCCTGCTGACTTGAAACCGTCATAGAAAGATTCCAGCGCTTCTTGCCGATAGCGCACTCCCGCCTTGCCGGTGCTCAGCGCCGTTGTTTGAGAGGATCGCGCTTTCGATGCGCCTGCCACTCTACGTCTATTACTCACTTCCACTCTTTTGTCATCCTCATAGGTTCAGGCCGGCTCCGAAATCAATCGTAGGTTACGCTTTTTCTAAACCGGCTCGGCAGCGATTCGGAATCCGAGTAGTCGCATAACCATGGCCGTGATAATGGCTACGACACTCAAGATCACGCCGATTACAGCCGCTTTCTCGATCTCCCCCGCCACCGAACGCTCGAGCATCAACACCGACAGCGGAGTTGTCGCCGGCGTCGCCAAAAGGATCGGAGTGCTGATGTCGCGAATGCTAGACATAAAAACCAGGACAAAAATGCTTACGATCATCGGCGCTATGAGAGGAACCGTAATCCGGCGGAACGTCGTAAACGGACCCGCACCGGAGACGCGGGAGGCCTGCTCTAACTCTTCCGTGACCTGAGCGAACGCGGCCTTGAACATCTGCGTCCCAATCGGCATATCCTTCAAAACCACTGAGAAGATCAGCACAAACATTGTCCCGTACAGAAAATTGAAGAAGCGCACGGAGAGAAAGATCCACAACAAAGACAACCCGAGCAGAATTCCTGGGATCGCCCAAGGAATCCAGACGAGCAGACTCAACGTCGCGCGACCGACAAAGCGGCCGCGCAGGATCAAATATCCGAGAACCGAGTAAACCACAACCCCCACACCCGCAACGCTGAACCCCATGATCAAGGAGTTCTGTAAGGCGCTCGTAAAGGCGGGATCGCCAAGCACCGCAGCCCAATGTTGGATCGTAAACGGCTGCTGAAGACCGAACATTCCAAAAAACTTCATGAACGAGCCGATCAGCACCATCGCCAATGGGAGATAAATGCTGACGGCGATCCATAAAATTAACCAGCCCGAGGCAAAATATCGCCACTTGCCGATCAGCGCCGGTCTGAAGCTCGCGCCACCCGGCCTCAGAGTCGCAAATTCATGATGTCTGGAGGACCTTTGATATAAAAGCACCGCCCCAAAGAGCACAAACAAAAAGATTGTGCTGAGAGCCATCGCCTGTGAATAGAGTGGCGGATCCCAACGCACTAAATCATAAATGCGGGTTCCATAGACGTAAATGCCCGCCGGGATTCCAATGATCTGTTCGATCTCAAAAGCTTCGAGCGACCGGATGAAGGTGGCAATCGTGACCACTAAGACCGTGGGCCAAAGGAGAGGCAAGACGATCCGTCTCAAAGTCCGAAGCGGTCCCGAGCCGCACGTTCTCGCGCTCTCTTCGAAAGAAGCGTCCATCTGTCGAAATGCAGGTGTCAGTAAGATAGTCATCACGGGCACCGTAAGCAGGGTCAAGTGAACCCATAGGATGCCGGAAAAAGAATAAATGTTGAGCCGGATGGCGATAGGTAGCACGTGCGCCAGCAGCACATTGATCAAACCATGATGCGGATCCAACAAGGCGATCCAGCCGATGGTAACTGAGAGTGGCGGTAGGAACCATGCCATCCATAGCGAAAACTCGATAAAAGGGGAGGCGGGAATCCTGACCCGGATTAACAGCCAAGAAACCAAGAAAGCCACGGCGAGGCCCAGAAACGTTCGCGCAGATAACAATACACTGTACATCAATGCCTTAATTGTCTGAGGGGCACCAAACGCCTGCCGCCAACCTTCGAACCCCCATGAGATCTCTTGCCCCAATTGCGAAGTATTGAAGCTGTTGAGAATCAGAAATCCCAATGGCACCAGGGTAATGAATCCTATTCCTAAAAGGAGTAGAAAGCCCACAAAGCTTTGGGCTGACCTTGCCAAGATTATCGATCGAGACCGCGCCATCGTCGTGTTACGCCGGCCAGAGTTTTATTTCATTCAGTCGCAGCACGACGGTTTGTCCGCGTTGAAGCCTGAAATTCGGAGCCGTTTCGAGAACAAACTCGGCATTGGCGGCACTCACCGCGCATTCGTAGCGGCTGCCGACGTAAGAAACATCGACCACCACACCCGGAATCTCCCCCGCACCAGGCTCCCGCCCGTTCGTCAGGATCTCAATGTCCTCCGGACGGACGGCGATTTTTAACTTTCCACCGGTGGGTATAGTAGTTTGCTCAACAAGCGGTACGCAACTTCCACCCGAGAACTCGATCTTTCTTGTTGAGCCATTCTCCTTTACCTTGCCTTCGAATGTGATCAAGCGACCAACAAAGTTCTGGACAAAGAACGACGCCGGATCTTTGTAAATCGCTTCCGGACAATCGATCTGCTCGATGTGCCCGTGGTTCATAATAGCGATGCGATGAGACATGGACATCGCTTCTGTTTGATCGTGGGTTACGTACACGATGGTGACACCCACCGATTGTTGCAGTCGCTTGAGCTCGAAGCGAAGATGCTCTCGCAATTTCGCGTCGACGTTGCTGAGCGGCTCGTCTAGCAAAAGAAGGTCAGGCTCATAAGCCAAGCTTCGCGCCAATGCCAATCGCTGTTGCTGCCCCCCGCTAAGTTGAACCGGCCGGCGCTGCTCAAGCCCGGCGAGACCGACGAGATCCAAGACCTCCCCCACTCTCCTGCTAATTTTGGCCGTGTCCCAACGACGCACTTCCAGGGGGTAAACAACGTTTTGTGCCACTGTCATGTGGGGCCAGACCGCATAAGATTGAAAGACCAAACCGATGTTACGCTTTTCGGCGGGCACAAGAATGCCGCGCTCCGGCGACGCAATCAGTCGGCCGTTCAACCAGATCTCACCGGAGTCGGATTCCTCAAGACCAGCGATCAAGCGCAACGTCGTGCTCTTGCCGCAACCGCTAGGCCCTAACAGACTGAAAAACTCTCCTTTGGCGACCTGAAAGCTGACTTGGTCCACCGCAAGGGTCGAACCGTAACATCGGCGAACCTTTTCAAGTCTTAATAGTGTTTGCTTGTTTGCGCTCACGTTGAATATATATTTGTTCGAGCGAAACGGCGGTCCTCGGCGCCGAAGGCGCGCCGCATTTATCGCCCCAAGAGTTCTCGCACCTGCTCTCCTAGTTTATGCTGAATTGCGATCATATCCTCGCCGTAGCCGTCCACATATTCGAGCTGCGGCTTTGGGAGGATATATTCGGGTACGTACTCACGGGGAACGTCCGTCCGTAAGGACGGATAAAGATGCGGTCTGTGGAACGCCTCTTGGCCTGGCCGGGTCAAAAACCAATTAAGAAAAACGGTTGCGGCATTTGGATGAGGCGCTCGTTTCGGTAGGGCAATCACACTGAAGCCACCGGTTAAGTAGCCCTGTGCGTCGGCAAGACCATCGGCCGTCAGGGCGATACCTTCTTTCCTTAGCGACTCGATACGGTCCTGTACTTGCGCTATCCCGATTGCGTATTTGCCTTGTGCCAGCCAATCTGCGACCTGTGAATAACTCCTCGTCAAAACCACGTCCTGTCCTTTGAAGAGGTCCATGATGAACCGTTCTCCGAACGTCACCAACAAATAATTGGCGACAGCTTGCCCGGCGCCCGCGCCGCGAGGATCGTGAGACGCAATTTTTCCTTTCCACTCGGGCCGCAACAGGTCCTTCCAACTTCTTACGGCATTTGGGCCAACCAAGCTTCGGTTCAGCAGGATGTAACCGAAGATCCATTCGGAGGTTTGCACGGCATAGCGCTTTTCGCGATCCAGCCATTTAAAACCCGTTCCTTTGGAAAACCTCCACCGATTTTGTTCCGCGACCTCCGGCCAAATAATCCTTCCTGGTAGCGCTTCAAGGAGATCGCGGTTTTGTAGCAACGCGAATGCGCCCGAAAACGTGACATCGATACTCGTCTTTTCGGCGGCGATTTCAGCTCTCAGGCGAGGACTCAATGACGCCAAGTCGCCGGTTTGGTATTCCAAGGAAATCCCGGGAAACTGCTTTTGAAAAGCGTCTATCAGCGACGGGCGGATACCGGCAGTTGCAGGGCCAAGGATCACTACCTTCCCCTCACCTCTCGCTTTAGACACAGTATCGTCCCAGCGCCCTTGTGCCTCCGATGCGAAAACTTCGCAAGCGACCGGGCGGGCAGAATACTTTATGCTACTTGAGAATAAAGTAATGGGAGAATTCCAGCTGAAGAGAACCGCATGTGTGACGACGATAAGCCCAGCCAGCCGCGGTCCAATACGTCGGCGCGCCCCCGAGTCCGCCCATTTTTTCCCAGCAATCAAATGCTGTTCGCCACCAGACGGCTTACCTCCGTACATCAGCGACCGATTAGCTCCTCTACCTGCTTGCCCAACTTGACTCTCGTAACTTGAAACTCCTCGGTATAGGTATCCAGGTAATTCAACCCTGCCACAGGAAGCGTATAGTCGGGTACGTAGTCCCGCGGCACGTCAACCCGTAAGGACGGATAGAGCTGCGGCCGATGGAGCGCCTCTTGGCCCTGTCTACTCAATACCCAATTGATAAACACGGACGCTGCGTTCGCATGCGGCGCACTTTTGAACACGGAGACCACGCTGAATCCTCCCGATAAAGTTCCCGGCGCGTCCTGTAAACTGTATGCTCTGAGCGGCATACCCTCTTTTTTTAAGGCTTCGATTCGGTCTGGAACTTGGGCTATACCGATCTGGTACTTTCCCTGCGCTACCCAGTCAGCGACTTGGGAATAACTCCGTGTTAACGCAACCTCCTGCCCTTTATAAAGATCGACGATGAATTTTGCCCCGAGCTTTTCGACAAGATAGCTCGCTACCTCCTGCCCAGCACCCGCGCCTCTAGGATCATGAGAGGCGATCTTGCCCTTCCATTCAGGCTTCAGTAAATCCGTCCAGGACCTGATCGACGCCGGATTCACCGCCTTGGAGTTCACAACAATATAGCCGAATACCCATTCCGAAGTTTGCACCGCGGATTGCCGCTCCCGATCGATCCACTTCAGCCCCTTGCCGTCTGAAAAGCGCCAGTGACTAGCGTCAGCGGCTTCAGGGAGAAGCTTCGCCGCCAACGAATCAATAATGTCTTTATTTCTGAGGACAGCAGTACCCCCGATCACGAGATCGAAGGTCGCTTTCTTCTGACCAATCTCTGCGCGCACTCGAGATGCCAACTCTCCGACGCTCCCGGATTGATATTCCACTGACAAATCAGAATGGGCCTTCCGAAAGCCTTCGATCAGGGAAGGACGGACCTCAGCGGTCTGGGGTCCGAGGAGCGTAACCTTCCCCTCGCTTTTCGCGTCTTGGACGATCTTATCCCATGCGATAGTAGCGGGTTTCGGCGCTTCCGCAGCCCAATTGACAGCGCTGAACGCGCTTTGGCTCGTCACCTCCCGCCGACCGATCTGCGGGGTTCCCGTAAAAAGAATCATCATGCCAAGAGCGCTAATTGCGGCAAGCAGCCTCTTAAGCCTTCTTTGGCTTTCTAGTTTTGACTTGTAGTGAATCACGGCTTTCCTTTTCCCTCACGCAAAAATAACGCGCGCCATGTTGAATTTTTTCTATCACGTAGCCCCACGGTGCAATGAAACATCAGGGTGATAGGTCC
>CAMLCX010000310.1 GCA_946478635.1 uncultured Pseudomonadota bacterium | reverse complement strand
CTGTGGTTCGTTGAAGTCGGCTACTCCCGGAACTTCTCACGAATAGAGTGCTCTCAAAGACTATGTCGGGCTTAGGCACCGGCGTTCTCCTGGGGATGCTCGTCTATCTCAACCTCAAAGCCGCGGCGCTCGCACCACGTGGTTTTCGATTGGGCAGGGAAACTGGAGCGGCTACGGCGCAGAGCTGAAAAAAGTCGAAGCGCTGCTCAAAGAAGTGCAGTGAGCGCCCTATCATTTTGGTTTTCGGTTTTTTGTTGGTAGACCACTTCAATGACCAACCAGCGTCGCCAGCTCGCTATCCGCGGTCTCATCTTCGCTGTCGTGGTATTGCTGCTGTTCTTTTTCAGCCGGTATATTCCGCGACCGTTCTCGGCGTTTGCGCCGCCGGGAGAAGACTTTGACGATTTCGAAGGCATTTATTCGAGCAGCGATAAGCTCAGCAAATTTTTGCAAAATCTCGGCCCCTATTCGCCGGCCGTATTCGTTTTATTACAGGTGCTGCAGGTGATCGCCGCGCCCTTCCCCGGCGAGCTGACCGGCGTTGCCGGCGGTTTTGTTTACGGTGAAACAGTCGGCTTTTTGCTTTCAACCATCGGCCTGTCTTTAGGTTCCTGGGTGGCTTTTGAACTGGCCAGCATTCTCGGACGGCCGTTTGTCGAGCGTTTCGTCCGACGTGAAGTATTAGAAAAATTTAATTTTCTTACGACCCGCACCGGAACGCTGATCTGTTTCGTGCTGTTTCTGGTTCCGGGTTTCCCGAAAGATTACCTCTGTTACGTGCTCGGACTTAGCCGCATGGGACTCAGTACCTTTTTATTGGTTTCGGTGGTGGGGCGACTGCCGGGCACTTATCTGCTGACCATGCAGGGGGCAACTATTCGCAACGAACAATACCATACCTTTCTGTTCATCACCGTAGCTTCACTCGCGGTTTTCACGGTGGCTTACTTTTATCGCAATCAGATTTTCGACTGGCTCAAACACCGCCACGAAAGTAAATAAAGCAGGCGTCTCTGCCGCGGTTCTTTTTTAGAGACTTAAACCACGCGTCAGGTAATAAAAAACCGGCGCAATAACGATCCGATACCAGGCGAACGGCGTAAGCTTGCCGCGCTCGAGAAATCTGACGAATACTTTGACCGCAAGCAGCGCGACGACAAAAGAAATGATGAAACCGACGCCGAGCTGCAGCGTATCTTGCACCGCTAACTGATCTCGCATTTTAATCAGCTCGTACCCGGTTGCTGCAAACAAAACCGGTACCGCAATCAGAAAAGAAAACTCGGCCGCACTTTTTCGATCCAAACCAACCAACATGCCGCCAAGTATGGTAGCGGCGGCTCTCGAGGTGCCCGGCCAAAGCGCAAGAACCTGAAAGAGGCCTATACCGATCGCCTGCCACTGCGTGAGCCTCTCAAGATCGTTGGAAGGCGTGCGCGATTTCGATCGCTCGACCAGCAAGATCGCCACTCCGCCCAATGCCAAGGCCAACGTGACGGCTTCGGGATTGAAAAGTTGCGTTTTGATCGCATGGCGTCCGATATAACCCACCATTAGGGCGGGAAACGTGGCAAGGCCGATACGCATGAGGCCCGCCCAACCATCGAGTTTGGATCGCCTTAGAAGCGCCCGCTTCTGGCCAGGCATTAACCGGGTAAAACGGTGCCAGTAGAGACAAACCACGGAGAGAATCGCGCCAAGCTGGATAGCCACTTCGAAGCTGGAAGCTTTTTCACCGATGAAGCCGAGCAAGTGACCGGCGATGATTAGATGCCCGGTCGATGAAACCGGCAAAAATTCGGTTAGGCCTTCAACAACCCCCAAAAGCGCGGCTATACTCAGACCGTCCATGATCCTCCCCTAGATTGTTCGCTTAACTCGAGTTTGCGGCGAATAAATATTCCACTCAGGGCTTGTAAACGATGAGATATTCATCGACCGCGGCTAGCTGAACCGGAGACTCGCCAACGTTTTCGACAAACCGCGGTAGATTTTTTTCTTTGACGACAATCAGCAACGGCTGTTTCGTAGTGTGCCAAATGTGTTTGAATTCTTCGAAATCGAGTAACGCCTTGCCCCAGGGCGTGACCGGATCGGTTCGTTTGCCAATCGCATAATAGTTGCCTAAAAAGGTTCGCGTCTTGTGTCCGTGAGTGATTAACCAAACCGGTCGCGTGCTGCGCAAATAGAACGGCATCCCTGCAAGATAGGTATCATATAGCACCACCTGAGTCGCAGTCGTCAATCGCGAATTGATCGCGTCGGCGATCGGCTTTGCCGACCGATCGGGCGAGACTAACATCATCATCTGCACGACGAAACCAAGAAAAACCCATGAGCCGAAGCATTGAAGGATGTAGAGCTGGCTCCGGCTTGCGGGCGGGTGGGTTGTTTTGTGGGTTCCCAGGTAAGCGAGGAGCGCGATTGAAACGGCGGCATAGATCCAGATAAAAAAGTTCATGTCGCCTACCGCAGAGCGAATGTGCTTTGGCAAAATTGCCGGGAAAAACCACCCGGCGAGAAAATAAACCGCTGCGATTGTATGAATCCACCAGGTCAAAGACAAAGCAGATTGCAATTTAAACGAACGCGTTTCATTTCTACGCTCCAGGGCGATCGCGGTGAGCAGGGCCAATGCCGGAAAGATGGGCAAAATGTAATGCGGCAATTTGGATGTGGAGATAGAGAAAAACAGAAACGGCAAAACAGCCCAAAGGATCAAGTACAGCGCTCTGTCGTCGAAGGTTTTCCTCCAAGTCGCCTGCCACGCGACTTTGCCCGCAATTGGCAGCAACAGTGTCCAGGGCAAGAACCCGACCAAACCGACGCCCAGGAAGTAATACCACGGCTCGCCCTTACCAAACTCATTTGTCGCGAACCTCCCGAAGTGCTCTTGCCAAAAGTAGTAGTACAGGTAACCGGGGTTGCGGCTTTCGGCTAGCAGATACCAGGGCGATACGATGGCGAGAAATAAAAGCGCGCCAGGAACCGGATAGATCCGGCGAAGAAGCGCCCACCTCCGGGTCAGCAACAGGTAGAAAAAAATCACCATCCCCGGAACCACGACACCGATCAGACCCTTGATAAGTGTGGCCGCGGCCAGAGCAAGGTAAAGCGCAAACGAGCAAACGCGCCGCCATTGGAGGCTGTCCGCGTGCGACGCCTCATAGAAGGCGCACAAACCGAGAGTCAGAAAAAACGTCAGGGGCATGTCAAAAATCACGACCCGGGCAAGGGAAAAAAATTCGACGGAGGTCAGCAAAATGAGCACGCTCCATAAACCCGTCCAGCGATCCCAGCGCAACACCGCAAAGTGATAGACGAGCGCGAGACAACCGAGGGCCGCCAGGACGGAGGGCAGACGCGCCGCCCACTGGGAAACACCGGCTATTTTATAAGCGATCGCGACTAGCCAGTAAAAAAAAACCGGTTTGTCCAAAACCGGATGAAAATTCTCATGCGGCGTGACCCAGTCGTTCAGCACGAGGATTTCGCGCGCCTTTTCAGCGTTTCTTCCTTCGTCCGGTTCAAACAACGCCGTGACGCTGAGTTGCCAGCACAATGCCGTAATGGCACCCAACGACAACGCCGCCAGCAACCAACGCGACTCGGCCATGCGGGTCGTGGAGCTCGATATTTTGTTTGCCCAATTAAGAGAGATGTTTTTCACTGCAGGCTCGCGACAATTTTCGCGGATTTAGGCTACCTGAGAGCCGCGGATTTGCAAGTGTCATCGATGATTTAGCGGCGCGCCCGGTGCTGTTTGCCGAACGATCCTGTGCATCAAGACGGCGAACGGACATGGATTTCTCTGCGTTGACTTCACGGGTTGCCTCGCGTAGCGTGATCGTGCCCAGCGGGAGGTGTACTATGATCCGTTTTGGTGCCGCGGAACTACCCGGCATTTATATCCCAATGCTGATCGAATTGGTGCCGAACCCGCTTCCTCGGCTCGGCTCAGCGGCGAGCTTGCCTACTCCCTTCCTCGCACACATTGCCGGAGTGAAAACGTCCCAAACCAAGATATTGACAATCTAACAGCGCGACCTGCGCCGGGGCGGCGCCCAAGCGAGCGATGAATCAACTCTTAACGGCTGCCGGTGTCTTTTTTGCCGCAGTATTCTTGGTCGATCGTGCTACGTCCTGGGCCCAGCAGCCGGTTGCAAGTTTCTTCTACGACGAGCGCGGCAACGTTATTCGCCAGGGCCAAGATACCAATGGCGATGGAAAAATAGACCGGACAATTTTTTATAACCCGCAGGGACAGACCGAGCGGGTTGAGCAGGACGTCAATTTCGACGGCAAAACGGATGTCTTCATTTATTATGAATCCGGTAAGCCTGTGCGTCAGGAACTCGCCAGCAAAAATAACGGCCAGATCGATACCTGGCTGTACTTCAACGCCAATGGAGAAATCACGCGCAAGGGTCAAGACACCGACGGCTCGGGTAAACCGACCCTGTGGGTGTTTTATGAAAATGGCCGGCCGGTCCGTAGTGAGGAGATGGCCAACGCGGCCGGCACGCCGAATCGTCGGGTTTACTACAAGGACGGCAAGATCAGCCGGGTGGAAGAGGATACCAATGGCGACGGCAACCCCGATAGCTATTCCCATTTCGAGAACGGTCAGCTCGTCAGAAAGGATTTGGACCGGAAACATAGCGGAAAAATCGACCTCTGGGGTTATTACGAAGGTGGACATCTGGTAAGGCAGGAAGAGGATTTACGCGGCGATGGTAAGATCAGTCGGGTTGTTTACTTCAAAGGTGAAGAAGTCGTGCGCCGCGATGAAGATACCTTGGCGCGCGGGCGCATGGACATGATCGAACTGTTTGCCCAGGGAAGACTTGTCCGGCGCGTGCGGGACACTAAAGGCGACGGTAAGTGGGACACGCTGTATTCCTATCGAGACAATCAATTGGTGCGCGAAGATCGGGACACCAACGGTGACGGCTTTTTTGATTTGAGAATTTTTTACGATAAAGGGGTGATCGTCGCCCAGGAAGCCGATACGAACGGCGATCGACAGGCTGACGTCTGGGTGAGATTTCAGGGCGGCGAGCGCGTCGAACAGCTCGAAGATCAGAAGTTTCAAGGCAAAGTTTCCGCCCGCTATATTTTTAAAGGCGAAGAAATCGTCCAACAAGAGCAGCTCGATAACGCCGAGCCACCGAGCGCGTTCGAAGCTTTCGCGAGCGTGGCGCAGGCGCTGCAAAATGCCCTCGGCCAGGGCGAAACAGGCGGGTCCCAGAGTCGCGCTACGAGTGTCATTACCGGGGTGGAGTCCAGCGCCGAAATGAAGTAAGATTCGTCCTCTGGATTGGAAAGAAATGAAAAAGCGTTTGAGCTTTTTTCTGCTCATGCCGCCGCTGGTCGCGCTCATGGCATGTGACCCGGTGCCCGTTCAATATCCACCGGGCTCTGCGCAATATCCCTACCCTAACACGGGAGCGCCTTCGACGATCCCGCAGTCACCGGAAGTTTCGGGTTCACAGCGCTGGCAATATGCCTGGAACAAAGCGATGGAAGGAGTCGCCATGGGCGGTTCCATCGCCGGCCCGTATGGTGCTGGAGGCGGCCTGGTGATCGGACTCATCTCCGGCTTAATTACCGCCGACTCGCATTATGGGGAAATTAATAACCAGATTCACACGGAACAGAAAAAGGATCAGCAGCTCGAAGCCGCCATCGAGCAAGAACTGGCGCGTCAAAGAGGACTAGACAATCAACTCGCTGCTGCCACTGCGCCGACGACGACGGCTACGCCGGCACCCGCGGAGCAAACGGTTACGGCGCAAAAACAGCCGCAACGAACAGCGCCAACAGCCGGACGGTCGCTGGAAAATACGAATGTGGCTGCGTTGACCCAAACTCCGGCTACCCAAACGGCACCGAACCCGTTTAAAAACGTCGAGGTGAGAGACGTCAATGGCGACGGCATTCCGGATTTGTGGATCTACTACAATCCGCAAAAGCCGGGGGAAATCATCCGACAGGAGGAAGCGAGCCAGGCCGACGGCCAGGTCAATACCTGGAGCTATTTCAAAGACGGCAAGATGGTCCGACGCGAAGTCGACACCAAACAGATCGGAAGACCGGACACGGTCTATTTCTACGATAACGACAAAATCGTTCGCGAAGAGCGTGATGAAACGGGCCAGGGGAGCA
>CAMLCX010000309.1 GCA_946478635.1 uncultured Pseudomonadota bacterium | reverse complement strand
GAATTTTCGGGCTCAAGTATGACGGGCCGATGGGTCATTTCGCGCCTGTTCGCGTGAACGACGAACTGACGCTCGACTTCGACAATGCCGACTCCTTTGAACCGCATCACTACGCGTTTCACGTGAGCGAGGATGAATTCGATACAATCTTCCAGCGCGTGCAGGAAGCCGGTACCACCTGGGGCAGCGATCCCAGGAATGCAACGAACAAGCAATTGAATAACCATAAGGGCGGCCGCGGCGTGTACTTTCGCGATCTCGACGGGCACTTGCTGGAGTTGCTCACACGGCCTTGAGCGTGAGTTTGATGTGAGGTCTCTGTTTTCCGTATTACTATAGTTCAAAATTTGCGTGGCCTGCGCAAATGATGTGAAAGGTGAAAGCACTCGGCTTTGGAAATTTTTCCCGCGAAGGCGCAAAGTCGCAAAGTTTGGAGGAGAAAGATGAAAACTCTTGCGAATAATTTTCATCTGCAATCTCCGGCCTTTGCGGCCTTTGCCTCCCTTCGACTTCGCTCAGGACATGCTTTGCGGGAGATACTCCGAGATTTGGTTGCGGCTTGGCCGCGCTGAGTTATTACGCGGTGAACCGAGCCGGTTTTACCGGCTGCCTCGGCGCTGCTCATGGTACATATGCCGGGTATGGATAAGTCGCCGGCAATTTGAGAGACTTCGAAGTATGAGCAATCGAATTACCGACATAGGGAAGATGAGAAACCAGATAGGCGCTGAAATACGGCCCGGGGTTTTTGATGGCAAGAAGGTTGCCAAATTGGGAACCGCGAAAAACCCCGCGGTGGTCAGCGTGCAAACTGAAAAGAGACGGAAAGAAGTGACGGCGATTTTCGAAAAAAACGGCTGGCAATACAAAATCGAGGTCGATGCCGGCAAGCCGGAGGACGTTTCTGACTTAACGCGACTCCTGAATCCGCCGAAACCGACCATTGCCGAGAAAAAGATCGGCCGCAATGATCCCTGCTCGTGCGGCAGTGGAAAAAAGTTCAAGAACTGCTGCGGGCAATAGCACACCGACCAGGGCGCGAGACTTTCGGCCTCGCGCCCCAACCCTTCTTCGCTTTATTTAATTTCGTACCGTTTAACTGTCGCTTGACCGCCCTGCAGACCTCGCGCATGTTTCTGAATCTCGGCGTGCGCCTCGCTTTTACGGTACTTGTCGATGCTTGCCTGGTTGTCCCACTCTGAATAGGAGATAAACTCACCGGGAGCGTCGACGCATTCCAACAGTTTTTCCGATAAGCAGCCGGGTTGTTTGATCATGAGCGGAGCGCAATGTTGTTTCCAGAGATCGATGGCTGGTTTAACCTGGTCGTTCTTAACAGTTACGGAAATTAGCCTCACGACGGGCATAATACACCTCCTGCTATTTCTGACCGTTAATATGAAACCCCACTCCGAAGATCCTTCTTGTCCGAAAAAGGTTGCCCACCCCGTGCAACAATGTTTCTCACTCGTACATGAGACGCCTGGGACGCCAATGGTGACGTTGGTGAGCCTCCAGGTAGTCCGGGCGACTGAACAATTTTATCAAGACGACGCCGGCGATAAACCCTCCGGCATGAGCCCAGAACGCAACGCCGCCGCCTTCGCCGCCGAAGTTTACCAAACCGCTAACGATCTGAATCAAGAACCAGTAGCCGAGCATCACCCACGCGGGCATGCCGACCGATGTAATGAAAAATCCCAGGAACAGGAGCGCGTAGACTTTTACTCTAGGAAACAAAATCAGGTAGGCGCCCATCACGCCGCTGATAGCGCCGGAGGCTCCGACCATCGGAATCGGTGAGCCGGGACTCGTGAGAACCTGCCCCATTGCCGCGGCCAACCCGCAGACAAGATAGAAGACGATAAAACGCAAATGCCCCATGGAATCTTCGATGTTGTTGCCGAAGATCCACAGAAACCACATGTTGCCGAGAATGTGCATCCAGGATCCATGGAGAAACATGGAGGTGACCAGATGTGAGATCTGACGGCCCGGGTCGGTGGCGCAGGCGATCGAATCGCCCATGGGAAAGCGCGTGCCCGGGGGAAGGGAAAGCGTCAACTCGCCGGGAATCAGGCCGAGCTCGCACACCGACTTGGCGAGCGAGAAAGCAGTCCCGGCGCCCTGGACGAAAATCCAGGCGAACACGTTGAGGGCGATGATCAGCCCTGTGACGATCGCCGCGCGCTGGGTCTCATTTTCGTCGCGATATGGAAACATGTTGATTCCTCGACAGTTCGTCAGCGCAAAAAACCGGCCGCCTCGTTCCAGCGTAACGGCGGCAATGCCGCCGGTCAATAGCAATGTTGTAAGAATTCGGGGTACACACGGCTCGCCACCACGGACATTTCTCCACGTTCAAAATGTGAAGATTTCGATCTTGCCTCGCCTGGATGTGAGATTGAATGGCGCTGCGACTCTGGTTTGACACGGCAACAGAGCGTCGGATACCCTACAAATACTTCGCCGGTTCTTCAAATGCTTGGCCATTTCAAGTCTAACCGGCCGATAATTTGTTTGGGAGGTTGCGATGGCTAAACCTGAACCAAGATCCGAGGCGGACGCTTTTCGCGCCGCGTTTCACGAACGCATGCACGCGAACAACATGTACGGCTTGTGGGAGCTGGCAAGCCAGATGACGGCGCATCCGCAGCCCAAGATGATTCCGCACATGTGGCCGTGGTCGGTGACCGAGTCGATCGTCGAGGAGTCGGCACGGGCCGTTCCGGTGGGCGACGAGCGGCGCGCGCTACAACTATTCAATCCGGGTCTCGGCGGGCGCTGGGCGACTACGAACAATCTGATCGCCGCCGTGCAGATTCTTTTGCCCGGCGAAGTCGCCCGCGCGCACCGCCACACGCCGACGGCAATTCGTTTCATCATCGAAGGCAATGGCGCATATACGGCGGTCGACGGCGAGCGCGTCTACATGGCGCCGGGAGACTTGATCCTAACGCCGAGTTGGGCGTGGCACGACCACGGCAACGAAACGCAGGACCGCGTCGTCTGGATGGACGGCTTGGATATTCCGCTCATCGCATCGCTTGAAGCGATGTTCTTCCAGTTTTATTCCTCCGCCCAGGTGCCGACGAGCCGTCCCGCCAACGCTTCCAGGCAGATGTACGGCCACGCGCACATCACGCCCACGTGGGTCAAAGAAAGAGCCCAGTCGTCGCCGCTGCTGCTTTACTCCTGGGATCAAGCCTGGCAGGCGCTCGACTCGTTACGCGAGCACGACGGCAGCGTTCACGACGGCGTCCTGCTTGAATACCGCCATCCGCAAACCGGCGGACCGGTGCTGCCGACGATGGCGTGCATGATTCAATTGCTGCGGCCGAGTGAGCACACAAGAGCGCATCGCCACACCGGCAGCGCCGTTTACCACGTCGTCCGAGGCGAAGGATTTACGGTAATCGACGGCCAACGCTTCAATTGGCAAAAGGGCGACATTATCGCCATTCCGCCCTGGGCTCTGCACGAACACGCCAATGCTTCCAAGAGCGGGGACGCGGTGCTGTTCTCGATTCAAGATTTGCCGGTGCTGCACGCCCTCGGCCTTTACTACGAGGAAAAATTCGACGAGAACGGCGGGCACCAGAGCGTAACCTCCACGTTCAAGGCGGCGTGATTTGACCACGCCGGATCATTTCGGCGCATTGATTGATTGTAGATTGTAGATTGTAGGGTGGGTGGAGGCGCGAGCGCCGATGCCCACCGTTGCGTCGAAATCATAAAACAGCGAACCGCGGGAAATCGAACCCACGAAGATCGCGTACTTTCGAAGGAGCAGATCATGGCTTTGAGTCGTGAAGAAAACGAAATGCTGACAAGGGTGGGCAAGGGCACGCCCGGCGGCGAGATGTTGCGGCGCTATTGGCATCCCATCGGATTTACCAAGGAACTAAAGAATCGCCCGGTCAAAAGGCGGCTGCTGGGTGAAGACCTGGTGCTGTTTCGCGACGATAAGGGCCGCGCCGGTTTGCTCGCATTGTATTGCATGCATCGCGGCACATCCCTCGAGTTCGGTCATGTCGAGGACGGCGGGCTGCGCTGTTGTTACCATGGCTGGCTCTATGACGTTGACGGCAAGATTCTCGAAACCCCCGGCGAGCCGGCGGACAGTACGTTTCGCCAACGGGTTAGCCATCCGGCGTATAAAGTGCAAGAGATCGCAGGGATCGTCTTCGCCTATCTTGGACCCGAACCGGCGCCACTCCTGCCGCGCTACGATGTGCTGGTGCGCGAGGACGGCGTGCGCTCGCTCAGCGGGCGTGTCGTGCATTGCAATTTTTTGCAGATGGTTGAGAACAGCGTCGACCAGCACCATTTCAAGTGGCTGCACCGCATGCCCAAGACCCGCTTATGGAAAGACGAGAGACTCACTTCGGACCCAACTGAGTACGGCATTCGCGATACATTCACCCGCCGCGTCGGCGATGACTATTTTCGCACGGTCAGTCTGTTCCTGATGCCCAACATGAACAAAGTGGGCTATCACCTGCCTGAGGATCATCCGGCGGCGTTTGCCGCCACCCACGAAGGTTATGAGGCACTGCGCTGGCGCGTGCCGATCGACGATACCAACACGATGCATTTTACGCTTTACTTCTCACCCGTCGTCGATGGCAAGTCGGCCAAGATACCGCCCGATCAATCGGAGAAGGGGCTGCTCGACAGCGTGCATGGGCAGTATCGCTGGGACGAAGAGACCGGCTGGATCGCGCGAGGCGATCAAGACCGCTGTGCCCAGGAGAGCCAGGGAGCCATCTTCGATCGCACCCGGGAGCACCTAGGTGTCTCCGATGAAGGCGTCATTTTGCTGCGCAGGATGTTCAAGCAGTCCATCGAATCCGTGCAGCGCGGCGAGGACCCGGTGGGGATTATTCGTGATCCGGCCAAGAACCAAATCCTCCGCTGGGTTCCGGCTGAATTCAAACTCGATCCAAAAAGCGAGGCCGCCCATGAGTGAACGGAACTCAGCGCGCGAAAAATGCAACAAGGCAGTTTTCATGCTGCGCCCATGCCGGAGAGCAAAGGGTCGCCACGCGTCATTGCGACCGACGGAAGAAATCTTTCTTAAACCCTTTGCGTTCGCTCGGGGTGACCGGACGAGCCGTTTTTTAGTCGGTGTATTGATTGGCGCGACCTTGATGGTCACGGGCGGACAGGCTTTGTCGGCGGACTCCTTGGAGTCGCTGATCGCCGGAGCCAAGAAGGAGGATGAAATAACTTTCGTCGCCGGCGCGCAAACCTTCGGCGGAAGGAAAGGGATTGCGGATCTCGAAACTGCATTTAACCGGCGCTTCGGCTTGAAGATGCGCATCAACTTCGCCGCGGGGCCGGACATGAATGCGCGGGCGGCGCGCCATATCACGGAGATCAAGTCGGGACGCCAGGCCTCGTCGGATATCTTTCTCGGTTCGCAATCGCACCAGGCGTTGATGCACGTGGAAAAAGCCTTGGAGAAAGTCAATTACGCCGGGCTGTTTCCCTGGGTGACCAAGGAGATGGAGATTTATCCCAACGAAGCCGTGCTGGTTTACACCTCGCCCAATGGCATCGTTTACAACGTCAACCTGATTCCGAAAGACAAAGCACCGAAAAACTATCTCGATCTGGTCGATCCGCGCTTGAGCCCGACCTGGGCGGGAAAACTGGCGATTCCGCCATACGTTGCCTGGCTGGCGGAATTGTCTCTCAACTGGGGCAACGAGAAAGTTAAGGACTTCGCGCGCAAGCTGGTGGCGATCAGCGGCGGCCGGCTGCGCTACAGCGAGGAAGAGCGCGTCGTGAGCGGCGAATTTCCCGTCATGGCGAATCTCGGCGATGCGTTGGGCGCCATGTGGACCTGGCAGGCGAAAGGCGCGCCAATCATGGCAGTGCCAGGAACATCGCCCATCAATACCGATTATTTTCAACTCAGCGTGCCGAAAAGTGTCGCCCATCCCAATCTCGCCAAGCTGTTTGTCGCGTTCATGGCCACCAAAGAGGCGCAGGCGATCCTGCAAAAACACGAATCGCGCAGCTCTCACCTGGTGGAAGGGACGATCATGCAGAAGTACCTGAAGGAAAATCGCATCCAGGTACAAGAGCCTAAGGATTCGATTGCCTATTACCTAAAAGGTGAAACGGACGAAGGTCTGCAGTTCAAGGCGGAGCTGGCGAAAATT
>CAMLCX010000308.1 GCA_946478635.1 uncultured Pseudomonadota bacterium | reverse complement strand
GGCGAGCTTGCCGCCCTCTGGAAGATTCTGTTTACAGTAGGTCATCCAAAACCACGACGTCCAGTCCAGCCACTCTTCGAAATCCGCTATCATTGGATATGAAGCCCGTTGCATCGCAGCTCAAGGCGGTCGCTGCCTGTAGGGCATCCGGGGTTCTTAAATTGTACTCGGCTCGCAATCGCGCTCCCATATCAGCAATTTCCAGCGTCGGAGCGACCCATTCCAAGTGAGGGAAGGTGGAGAGTAACGCGTAGAATTTATTCACGCGATCGATGTCCGCTAGCCGGTAGGGCTGCACTAGCAACTCCAGTAAGGTGATCGTGGAAGTCACCGCTTGCACTCTTGGCTCTTCAAGCCAACTAAAAATAGAATCAGTGAGATGAAAATATTTTTTGTTTTCCTCGACCTGAAAAATAAAGACGCTTGTATCCAGTCCAACTTTGCGATGTCGGCCCAAAAATTGGACTAGCCCTTTAGCTGCTAGCGCCAGCTTTCTCTCTCCTGGTCGAGGTAGCGCGATGCATAAATATCTCTGCCCATCCCGGCAATTGCCTTCGAGTATTTCCTGGGCTTGCGAAGCAAGATGACGGCATCTCCTCTTGGGACAACAAGCAGGCGGTCGCCGGCCTTAACGCCCAGGGCATTCCTGACCTCTCGGCCGATAACAATTTGGTTCTTGGTAGAAAGTTTGACTTCATGCATACAGCCTCCTACTTTACCTTCTAAGAGAAAGTAAAGCGTAAAGCAAGTGCGGATCACTCTCCTATCGTGTAGACTCACCGCTGTCCTCGACTTAACTTTGCAGTCGGCGTCGTCCAATCTGCGATCCAAAAATTGGAGTTACTTTAGATCGATGTGTCGATGCGCGGCTGGGGGACATAGTTGCTGTGATAGTCTTGATGCAAGTCGGCGAACTTTATACGACACGTGCACCGACGCGATACCGATCGAGTAGGGCATCGTTGGTCAGGAGCGTGAGCGGCTCCGCAATGCTTTGGGCGATCAGAAGCCGGTCGAACGGGTCACGGTGGATTAACGGAAGTTCTGTGACACGAGCCGCGTGAGCTGCGGTTATGGGAAGCTCGAGCAAATCCATCTCAGGCAGCACGTGCATTAACTGGGTAAGATCGACGCGAAAATCTTTACGCCGAAGCGAGCTCTTGATGGCGATTTCCCAGATGCTCGCCGCACTGTAATAAACGTCGTTGTTGTCGTCTTCCAAAAGCTCGCGCGCTTCACGCGGCAGGCGCGCGCTGTGCGCCGCGGCCCAGAGGAGCAGGTGCGTATCGAGCAGCAGCCTCACCGCCTTCGCCCTTCGAAAGCGTGAATAACGGAATCCGGCAGAACCTTGTTGAAGTCGTCGGGGATCCGGAACTTACCGTCAAGCAGTCCCAACCTCCGCCGGCCACGCGCTCGGGTTAACGGAACCAGTTTGGCCGCGGGCTTGCCGGCGCGGGCGATGACGATCTCCTCTCCAGCCTCGGCGCGCTCCACGAGCTTTGACAATTCGGTTTTTGCTTGATGGATGTTTATTTGTTTCATTGCAAGTCTAGCTAATATTAGCTAAGTAAGTCCGCTAGTCAAGCAGGTCCCACGGCGATTCACCCGCTTCCCAGGCTCAGCGTGGCCGTGGGGGTCGCGCATGGGCACTCGATCAACTTCGGGACGGGCGAATCTTGGGCAGTAGGAATCTGATCAGTCCAGATCCAACGCAAATCGGACCGCCTGATCGACTTGCTGCATCTTTTCCGTGGAGAGAGCGGTAATCCGCTGCTTGATCAGAACTTTCGGCAGAGTTGTGATGTCGTCAACATTGACAACGCAGCGCGCTGGCATACCGTCGCTGCGATCTAACACAACTTCGACGGGGATGTTTCTAATCGTGCGAGTGATCGGCGCACCATAATCGCCGCGCGGACTCGGTGCGCGGCATCACGGCTGAGCAGCAGCGCGGGACGCCGGCCCGCAGGCGGCGGCATGTCAACCCACCAGACCTCGCCGCGCTTCATTTACCACTTTTCTTTGGGCAGCCGTTCGGAGAGCAATTTAGCGGAACTTTGAGCCCAGTCGAGATTCTCGGGATGGCTCTGGTGACCTTCGATGTATAACCGATCGAGTTCCTTAGCGCGCAAACTTTTTAGCCGCTGCTGACAAGCCTCACGAATGAATGCCGCTCGGCTCTCCGCCACAATTCCCGCGGTTGCGTCGATCCGTTTTAGCAAATCCTCTTCCATCGGCACTTGGATGATCTTGTGGACTTTGCCTTTCGCCATACGTTTACCCTATTCACTATGTAATTGTTTCCACAAAAAACTACATAAGCCTCGATGTCTTTGCAACGCAGGACAACAAACCGGATTTCGGTAGCCGGGGGCGCCAAGAGCGCGTGACTATTCCTTGTGCGGTCACCGCCTCCCCCGGCTCAGCATCGCCGTCGGCGTCAGCCAGTCTTCGATCTTGAATCCCGCGTTCACTTTGAAGTCTATGTCGTCGATGCGCGTTTGGGGCATATAGTTGCTGTGGTAATCTTTCTTTAGCTCCACGAACATAACGCCGGATACCTCTGTCGCCGAGCCTTGTCCTCTTGAAATTGTTCTAGCCGAGTTGATCAAGCAGTTCCTTAGCAGCCTTCAAATCCGGCGTATCGAAGCCTTCGGTAAACCAGCCGTAGATTTTTGTCAGCATTCGAGCTTCTCGTTTCTTTCCAGTATTTCGCCATAAGCGAGCGAATGCCATGACTGCTCTGAGTTCCAGCGAGCGAGCCTTTTGCTTGCGAGCGGTTTCAATCGCACGCAAGAAACAGGTTTCGGCTTCGGCAGAATGGTTCCGCGCATTTCTATTTAGATTTTTAAGTAGCACTTCTCCCCTAGCACGATAGAGTTCGGCGTCATAATGGCGGTCGTTGTTGCGTACGGCCATTGCAATCCCGTCTTCGACGGCCGCCGACGCTTCCTTAAATACGCCCGCGGCCTGATAAACTTCAGCCAGCAGCACCTGAAAAGTTGGTAACGCCATTTCTGCGCCCATGATTTTCCACATTTTTAGACCATCAAGGAGAATCGGTTGGCCTTCGTTCACTTTACCTAAACTGCACAGGGCCCAGCCCTTGTTGATACTACCGAGAGCGATCCAGTGTAGAAAACCACGCTCGTCGGATATTTTTAGAGCGGCCTCGGCCATCGTCAGGGTTGTAGCGGCATCGCGGCGGTAAGAATAGTACGTAGCAATAATCGCGTCGCATAAAGCTTCATTAAACGGACTGGCAAGTTTTTTCGCCAGAGCGATCGCGTTCTGCGCCGCTGTTTCCGCACGTTCAGGGAAGCCTAGAAACCATAGGATGAAACTGAAAATCATAATGGGGCAGCGTCGACCATATGGCGACTGGAATTGCCCACTTTTATTTGGCCAAATTTACGAAGGCCCGGAACCATCTAAAGGGCGGTCGAACAGTCGGTACGTTCCGTGAAATCGGTCACAGTCGCGCGTGCGACGCGCTAATTTCAGCATCTCCTCCCCCAGCTGCATGAACAAGATGAAAAGACCAAAGTCCGAGCAGAGCCCGGAAAACTAGAGCTTTTTCATCAACGGTTGCACATAGAGCCTGTGCCCTTGAGAACGACTCTTTGGTCTCAATAGCCGCGAAGCCTTTCGTGTTTGAAAAGGAACCTCCTCTAAGACAAGTTCGAAGCTCAGTTCCAATTCGTACCGAAGTTGCCACCGACCCAGCCGCTGCCGCTTGGATTGATATGAACCGAGTAGAACTCGTCGTGCGGAGTGAACAATCGATCGTGAACAACGCTCGTCGAGTTGCCCGATGGCTGGGCCGCAACGCAGCTAATAATGAGCGCGACCGCGACGACAGAGCAGATGGCAAATTGGGGGTGCTTTGCGGTCGTTATCGGGCAATGAAAATTCAACCTATATCCCCGCATGACCCGGCATATGAATTAAATTCCCGGCGAGTCGGTCGACCGAGGGACTGGATCTAGCCGCACAAATCATGTTGTTGTTCGCTGCGCCGCCATTCGCCCGAACTTCGCGCCTCCTAGCGCAGCGCGGGCACGACTTGTTCGGCGAGCAATTTGATCGCCTCGTCATAATCCGGCCCGAGTTTGGCGAAAGCGACGTGGTCGTAGCCGAGTGTCTCAGTGGCGCTGACGAGTTCGATGATCTGATCTCTGACCTCTTCCGGCGTGCCGGCGGTGTGCCACGCGCACTTCATTTTGGCTAGGGAAAAACTTTACGCGCCTGTCGCGAAGGGATTGTGGAGGCGCAGTCCGGGGAAGCGCGCGAAATCTCGGTCGGCAGTCCAGAGTTCTCTGACACCGTGTTCGAGTACCAGTGCGGCGATATGCGCGTCGTGGGCAAGGTTGCCGCCGGCTTGGCCGGCGCGGAGTAGCTGCTGCATGAAAATGGCATGTCGCGGTCCCTCGCTAAGCAGGTTTAGGGACGGCGATTGAATCACTGTGGGTTCATTCCCCGCAACTTGCTGCGTCAAGTAAATCGCTCATCCGAAATCCGTCATTCCCGCATGCTTTAAGCGGGAATCGAGGCGGATCCGGATCTGGACCCCCGATAAACACATTCGGGGGTGAGAACGTTGGGAAAATTCTCACAAAGGTCTTTCGAACCCCGCTGCTTGCGGCGGGGTTCTTCATTGCACGGTCTCGGCTCGCCTGGCGTGAACCAAGATAATTGGTGTCGAGCGCGATCACCGCCGACCGTCCATCAAATCGAACAGGGCGTCGCGGGCGTTAAGCCGAACTCCAGGCAAAAGACGGCCTCGTTCCGTGTTCCATCGAAGCTGATAGCCTTTATGCTTGGTCTGTTTGCCCAAATAGACTCGCAATGCGCTCTCGACGACCTGGCGTAACGCCGTGCCGTCGTCCGCGGCTTTGCGTTTGAGCAGGCGGAAAAGTTCGTCACTAATCTCCAACGTGATTCGCATGCAGGAAAGCATATTGCTTTCAGCATAAATATGTAACCGCGATCATTCCGTAGTTTGCCGTCACTAGCAGAAAAACCTTCTCATCGGTCAGCGCAGCGTCGGCACGACTTGTTCGGCGAGCAGATTGATCGCTTCGTGATAATCGGGCCCGAGCTTGGCGAAGGCGACGTGGTCGTAGCCGAGTTGCTCGGCGGCGCCGACCAGCTCGATGATCTGATCTCTGACTTCTTCCGGTGTGCCGGCGGCGTAGTAGCAGCGCAGCATTTGATCGTTCACGAGCAGTGCCGCCTGTTCGACCGTCGCGCCGGATTCGAAGGCCGCTTTTAGCTTCAAAACATCGGCGCGGTCAACGCCCATTCTGGCGTACTCCTCCGGCGTGAAACCGAGCGCTTCCCATTGGAGAATCGAGTGGGCCACCTGGCGTTTGGGAAACTCCTGCGCCTTCTCTCGATTGCGCGAAATCGACACGTTGAGCTCGCACACCTTGCGCAGCTTTTTGTCGGGATTGGTTTCCCGTGCCGTCGCTTCGGCCGTCTCGAGCATGCCTTTCAGCCTGCCCGCTTTGAGCATCGGGATGTACGTTCCCGAACTCAGCAGTCCATCCATCACCCGGCCGCACATGCGCAGCGATTGCGGCCCGTTGCCGCCGCCGTAAAATTTGAAACTCGCTCGCGGTTCAAAGGCCAGGGAGAATTTTCCGCGCGGATTGAGCCGGTAGTAATCGCACAGGAACGGAAATTCATCGTACCGCACGGTTTCGCTGGCGAGCACACGGCGTAAGAATTGAACCGTCTCGCTGACCATGGCGATGGGTTTCGTCGCTTGAATATGCTGCGGAGCCTGGCCCAGGTCGCCGCGGGCGATGCCCACGCTGATCTCCTGATTGGGGCGCAATTCAGACAGCGCGCCGAGGGCGTCGGCGAGATCGAGAGGGTTATGAAAGTAGGGCACGAGAACCGCCGTGCCGAGAGGAACCGGCACATGGGCGGCGACCGCCGTCATGACCAGGAGCTGGCTGCGGTAACGGATGTTGTCGTTAAACCAGATCCGGCTGAACCCGCTATCGGCTCCCAGTTGCGCGAGTCCAATGAGTTCCGGGACGGTGTAGTGATTCGCCAGATGGGTGACGAATTGCAGGCCAAGCTCACCGGTGAAGATGCTCACGGTGCCGTTACTCTAGTGTAGTGTCTCACGCTGTTGGTGCTTTATCCGGCGTATAGTCTCCGCCAA
>CAMLCX010000307.1 GCA_946478635.1 uncultured Pseudomonadota bacterium | reverse complement strand
CAGCAAATTCCTCGAGCAACCCATCGATACGCTCGCCCACCGCGCGCAGATCCTCGGCCTTCGTCATTGGCGTGCCCTCGTAATGATTGCTGGTATCGGCCATCGACAGATGCCTTTGCTCATCCCACTTGGTTGAGCAGTGTGGGCGAATGTCGTTTTTCCAGGACTTTGCCGTTGCCGAGATACATGTGAACGCCGCACGGCAGGCACGGATCGAAACTGCGCACGGTGCGCATGATATCGATGCCTTTGAATTTGTCTCCGGGTCCATTCTCTTCGAAAATCGGCGAGCCCTGCACCGCGTCTTCGTAAGGCCCGGGCGTGCCGTAGATGTCGCGCGGATTGCCGTTCCACGGCGTCGGCGGATAGGGGTGATAGTTGGCGATCTTACCGTCGCGAATCACCATGTGATGGGAAAGCACGCCGCGCACCGCTTCGGTGAAACCACAGCCGATGGCATCTTTGGGCACCTTGAACGGCTCCCAGGTCTTGGTGTGTCCGGCGCGCACCTCTTTCAGTGCCTGTTCGACAAAATGCAGCGCCGCAGCGGCTGCGTAAGCTTGGAAATAGGTGCGCGCCCGGTCGCGCTCGATGGTATTACTCCACTTGGGAATCTTCCATTCGAAACTCACCTCAGGCTTAGTCGCGGTTTTGGGCAGATTGAAGATCACGCTGGTCCCGGTCGCCTTCACGTAGCCGATATCGACCAGTCCGGCCAGCGCGGTGACCCACAAACGGGCGAGCGGTCCGCCGCCGGTATCGAGCGCGAGATGATCCTTGCCGTCGTACCAACGCGGCGACATCACCCAACTATACTTGTCGTCAAAGTCTCGTTTCTGCGGTTTTGGAATCGTGTGTTGATTCCAAGGGTGGTGCTCGTCCACCGGATTTCCTAGGGGATCGTTTTTGACGAATATTTCTTTGCCTTCCCAATTGTCGTAGTACGAATGGCCGAGCAGTATGCGGATACCGAGATTGATCTTGACCAGATCGGTGGTGAGCAGTTTGCCGTCGACCACCACCCCCGGGGTGACAAACATCTTGCGTCCCCAATCGGTCATATCGCGATAGTTGAAATTGCAATACTCCGGATCTTGCAAACTTCCCCAACAACCGAGCAGAACCCGGCGCTCGCCGACTTTTTCGTATCCGGGCATGGCTTCGTAGAAGAAATCGAAAAGATCGTCATGCATCGGCACGACGCGCTTCATGAATTCTACGTACCGCATCAAGCGCGTCAGATAGTCCGTGAACAACTGAATCGTCGCAACTGTGCCCACGCCGCCGGGATAGAGCGTCGACGGATGGACATGGCGCCCTTCCATCAAACAAAACATTTCGCGGGTCATGCGGCTCATCTGCAGCGCTTCGCGGTAGAACTCGCCTTCCAATGGATTGAGCGACTTCATGATATCGCCGATGGTGCGATAACCATGGGCGCTCGCATGCGCGGCCTCGGTCTTGGCGGCCTTCTCCCAAACACCAGGATTGGTCTCGCGCACCATCCGTTCGCAGAAATCCACGCCGACGAGGTTTTCCTGGAAGATGTTATGATCGAACATATATTCCGCCGCCTCGCCCAAGTTGACGATCCACTCGCCGAGATGCGGCGGCCTGACGCCATAGGCCATATTCTGGGTATAGCAAGAGCAGGTGGCGTGATTATCGCCGCAGATGCCGCAGATCCGGCTGGTGATGAAATGCGCGTCGCGCGGATCCTTGCCTTTCATGAAAATGCTGTAGCCGCGAAAGATCGATGAAGTGCTGTGACACTCGGCGACCGTGCGTTTGCCGAAGTCGATCTTGGTGTAAATACCCAGGCTGCCGACGATCCGAGTGATCGGATCCCACGCCATCTCAACGAGGTTGGAATTGGTTTGCGCCGTGGCCATGTTTTAGCCCTCCTTCACCGTGTTCCTGCGCCGTTTGGTTTGGCCGAAGCACCTCTATGGCCTGCGGCTCCTTCTCGCTACCATGGTTTTCGATAACCCGTCGTCAGCTCTTCTCCTCGGTGGCGCCACTTGGGTTCCTTGTCGAGGGTCCTCTCCGTGATGCCGCGCAAATTTCGGACAAGCTTTCCGAGGACTCCGCTGATTCCTGCGGACACTTTGCTGCCCGGCGGTTCATCCATGAAAGGCATGAACTTGTCCGGAAAGCCGGGCATCGTGCAGCCGATGCAAATACCGCCGACGTTCGGGCAACCGCCGATTCCGGCCATCCAGCCGCGCTTGGGCACATTGCATTTGACCACCGGTCCCCAGCAGCCGATTTTTACCAGGCATTTTGGCGAGCCATAGTCAGTGGTGAAATCGCCTTGTTCATAATATCCCGCGCGATCGCAGCCCTCGTGCACGGTCTGGCCGAAAAGCCATTTGGGTCGCAGATTTTCGTCGAGCGGGATCATCGGCGCCTGGCCGGTCGCCTGGTACAGCAGATAAAGAATCGTCTCCGACAAATTATCGGGTTGGATCGGGCAGCCGGGCACGCAAACGATGGGAATGCCGGCGCGCGACTTCCAGTTCCAGCCCAAATAATCCGGCACGCCCATGGCGCCCGTCGGGTTGCCCGCCATGGCGTGGATGCCGCCATAGGTTGCGCAGGTTCCCACGGCGAGGACCGCCAGCGCCTTTGGCGTCAAGCGGTCGAGCCACTCACTGGTCGTCATCGGCTGGCCGGTTTCAAAATTGTTTCCGAAGCCGCACCAATAGCCTTCTTTCTTGATGGCTTCGTTCGGAATCGATCCTTCCACGACGAGAACGAAGGGATCGAGCTCACCCTTTTCAGCTTTGTAGAACCACTTGATAAAGGTGTCGGCGCCGGGCTCGCCCATGCCTCCCGGGCCGCATTCAAAATCGATCAGCGGCCAATGCACGGCAACCTTCGGTAGACCCGGCAGAGCGCCGAGGACGATCTCCTCGATGCTCGGTTGCATGGCGGCGGTGAGCGCCACCGAGTCGCCATCGCAGCTCAAGCCGGCGTTGATCCACAACACATGAACTAAAGCATCTTCAGGTTTTGTCGCGGCCATGGGCATCGACCTCCTTATTTTCGTGAATGATCCGTCTGCCCCTCGACTCTCCAAACCGGGCAGAGATCAGCGAAATTCGTTTCTGCCAAGGTGAATAGTCGAGACCACGCGCACCGGCAATACGGAGTACGTCCGTTTCTTCTATGAGAGATTAGCCGACTGTGGCCTAGGGGATTCCCCTATGAACTTATCGTGAAGTGTGACTGCCAGGTTCGGCGAGAGAGCGAAAGCCGGAGGATATGAGATCTCGTTCGGCGCGAACGGCGCGATGGGATTACGTGGATTTTTCCCGCTGCAGCCATTGAATTGCGTGCTGCACAAGCTCACTGGCGTCGCTCAGCGTCATCTTTTCTTTGATGTGTTCGCGGTACGACTCGACAGTCTTTACGCTCAAGCGCAGCTCCTCAGCGATGCGCCGAGTCCCATGACCCTGACCGATCAGTCGAAAGACTTCCAGTTCGCGGTCACTGAGCCGATCGATGGAAAATTTCTGCGCTGTACCCGGCGCGCCGACGAATTGCTGCAGCATCTTGTTGGCCATCCGCTTACTAAGATAGATCTCCCCGCTCAAGACTCGGCGCAGCGCGAGCAGCACATTCTCGGTGGCTTCTTGTTTCATGATGAAGCCGCGGGCGCCGGCCCGTAGCGCCCGCGGCGCATAGATCGATTCATCGTGGATGGAAAGAACTAAAACCGGCAAGGCCGGCATGCGGATCTTGAGGTTCTTGATCAATTCGATACCATCGGCGCCCTTCAACGAAATATCGGCAAGGGCGATGTCAGGTTTCAGCGTTTGCATGGCTTTGAGCGCTTCGTAGATATCTTCCGCGGTGCCGCAAACGGTCAGATCCGGCTCGCGGTTGATCAGCTGCGTGAGACCGTCTCGCACAATCGGATGGTCGTCGATGACGAAGACCGTGCGCTTGCTCTTCACGGAAAGTTTTCGCTCAGCAGCCAAATCACCCTCTTTTACTCGTTACCGTTTAGAGGAAGCACGCAAGTAACCATCGTTCCGCCGTTCGGATTCTTCTGAATCTTTAGCGATGCGCCTATCATGTTGGCGCGGTAATTCATAATGCGTAGCCCCATACCTTCTTTGTGGTCAGGCACATCCGGAAAACCCACTCCGTCGTCATAGATGCTTAGGGCGACAGTACCGCCCCGGTGACTCAGATCAATAACGACCTGTCGGGAGTGACCGTGCTTGACGGCATTCGTCACCGCCTCTTGAGCGATTCGATACAGGTGCGTGGCTAAATCGATGTCGCGAATCGGGATGGCATCTTCATCGCGAAAAAGACACGAAACGTTGAACAATTCTTCGACGTCGGATGCCAGGTGTCGAAGCGCGGAGACAAACCCTTGGGATCCCGACGGCACCGGGAGAAGTCCGCGCGCGAGTTCGCGGGTCTGGTTGATCGCTTCATTGACGAGCCGAGCAATCTTAGCCGCGTCGTTGGCCTCTGCGGACAACTTCTCTGCAAGCTTGTCCGCCAAAACCTTGCTCAGGAAAGCGACGCCGGTGAGGTGCTGTCCCAATCCGTCGTGCAAATCCTGCGCAATGCGTCTTTTTTCCCGCTCGCTGATCTCGAGAATGGATTTCTCCAAACGCTTGCGCTCGATCATTTCACTTTTCAGGATATCGTTGGCGATGCCCAGTTCGACGGTTCGCGCTTGCACGCGTATTTCCAACTCGTGTCGCGCCCCCAGTAGATCTTCCTGCACGCGCTTGCGCTCGCCAATCTCCAACTGCAGCATCTTATTGGTCAAAGCGAGTTCCTTGGTCCGCTCCTCAACTCGCTTTTCCAAGTCGGCGCGACTATTTTGCAGCTCCTCTTCGGCCTTTTTGAGCTCGGTGATATCGAAAGCTATGCCGTGAACGAACCAGGGATGGCCGTCTTCGGCGCGCACCATCTTCACTTCGCAATGAAACCAGACCGTGTGCCCGTCGCGGGCTAGGATCCGATAGATAGAGCGCAGCGGCTCGCCCGACAAAACCATCTGCGCGGTTTCGATATTCCACCGCTCTTTGTCACCGGGATGGATTTGGCGATACCAGCGGATGGGATCATCGAGCCACTCGGCCTGGGAGAACCCCAAGGCGGCTTCGATGTGCGGGCTAACGTAAGCTTCGCTGATGCCTCGATCGAGAAAAATCATGAACACGACCGCCGGCACCTGCTCGACGAGCGTCCTATACCGCGCCTCGACGTCCGGCAGTCGCCGATCGTCGCCATTGTCCGGCTCACTGCCGCCTATGGATGACTTGCCATTGGCCTCGAAAAAAACGCTAGCCAGTTCCTGGATAACCCTTTCGGCGTCACCCAGACTGATTGAATTTTCGTCGCCGGCTTCGATCACGTAACTTTGCCTTCGTTACCGTTTATTATTTCGCTGGCGGCTCGCCCGTTCAAGGTGTTGCTTTGCCGCGCCGGTCGGGCTCTTTGTTGAGTGAAGCTTGCGTGAAGCTGCGCAGCGCGCGAATGGTTTTCCCGTAGGTCATTACGGCGGTGGTCGAGAGAATCGAGCCCGGAGGTTGATCCATGAACGGCATGAACTTGTCCGGAAATCCCGGCATCGTGCAGCCGATACAAATGCCGCCCACGCTCGGGCAGCCGCCCACGCCATTTACCCAACCGCGTTTTCCGACGTTGCACTGCACGACCGGTCCCCAACAGCCGAGCTTTACGATGCACTGGTTCGAACCGTGTTCACCGGCAAACTCCCCCTGTTCATAATAACCGCCGCGATTGCATCCTTCGTGAACCGTTTGGCCAAATAGCCATGTGGGTCGTAATGCGTCGTCGAGCGGAATCATCGGCGCGCTGCCGGCTGCTTGATATAAGAGGTAGAGCAAAGTTTCCATAAAATTGTCCGGAAGAACCGGACAGCCCGGCACACAAACGATCGGAATGTCAGCCGCGGATTTCCATTGCCAACCCAAGTAATCAGCCAGCCCCATGGCACCCGTCGGATTCCCTTCCATCGCGTGGATACCGCCATAGGTAGCGCATGTCCCCGCCGCAATCACCGCCCAGGCATTGGGCGCGAGCCGATTAATCCACTCACAAGTCGTGAGAGGTTGCCCAGTAACTTTGTCGGTTCCTAGTGCTGCCCAATAACCCTCGTCCTTGTTTTTTTCGTTGGGGATTGATCCCTCAACG
>CAMLCX010000306.1 GCA_946478635.1 uncultured Pseudomonadota bacterium | reverse complement strand
CGCCTTTGTTCTGGCGAACCATAAGCACCTTCATTTAAGAGTCACTACACTAGGAGTGCTCATCCTGGCAAAACCACTCGCCCGGCAACTCCCTTCCCACCCCGCGTGCTTTCGCCAGTTCATAAACTCTTGCGGCAGCCGCCGAAAACTGCAGCCCGAGTCCGAGATGGTTGAGCATGCAGGTGACATCGGCGGCGTTTTTGCGTCCCGCTACTTTACCGGCCATGATCTCGGATAATTCCGGTTGGCGGCGCCAATCAGCGGCGGTGTTTTCCAACTCCGCGCGGCCATAATCGCCCTTGCCGAATTCAGGCACTTTGGTCTCCTCGCCGGGAATCGTAAAGAGCTTTGCCGCCTCGCGCGTCGACACCGCGATCAGATCGCAGCGCACCAACGCGTCGAGCGTGAGTTCGCTTGGCCGCACGGTGGTGATATGCATGCCCGGATTGATCCATGACGCCGGAAAAAACGGATCGAGCGCGTTGGTCGCTAAAGACGCAATATCCGCGCCCAGCGCAGCCTCTTCCGGAGACGATACTGCACGCAACTTCGCATCGGTGCTTGGGCCCATTTTTCGGACGAATGCTTCACGATTTTCTTTCGTCGGACTAAAAACCCGCACTTCTTTGATCGACAACACCTTGCACATGGCTGTTAGCGCAGGCCCGGCCTGCCAGCCCGAACCGTAAAGCGCCATGATCGAGGAATCCTGGCGCGCCAGATACTTTGCCGAGAGCGCGTTAGTGACGCCGACGCGAATCGCCTGCATGAGCCCGTCGGGGAATATCGCCAAAAGCTCGCCGGTCTCAGTACTAAACACAAAAACCAAGCCCACATATTTGTTGCCGTTCGCGAGCGGCAATTTCACCCGGCGCTGCTTGCCGCCGACGATGGGCCAGGTGAGTACATCCGAGGTCAGTCGCATCGTCGTTACACCGGCGCGCGGCCACGATGCGCACGATGTTTTGAGACCGTGATAGCTGGCATCGACCGGGCCAGGCACCAGCAGGTCTTGACGCGGCATGCTTATCGCCGCGCCGTTCCCCAAGTCTATCAGAGCCGGCTCCAGAACGTCGAAGCATTCGTCCAATGTGAAGACAGTCTCGATTTCCTCATTCGTGAGGATGAGAGTCATAGTCGTTTTTGACGGAGCGGAACCTAGGCTCGTGCCACGCGCGTGGATTTGAGCAGGAGAAAAGTGACGATGGCAGCGAGCAATGGGAAAACCGCGATCACTTTCAAAGCCATGGGCAATCCGTACGCATCGGCCACGACGCCGGCCAGGATCGGCACTAGAAACGACACTCCCATGTTCGCGCCGTAAATAAACGCCACAATGCTGCCGGTAAGTTGCTGCGGCGCAGCAGCCATGGCCGCGGAAACGATTACCGGCCTTAGCGCCCAAAGAAGCGCGCCCAGGGCGCCAAGAGCAGCAGCCAAAAGCCAGCCGGAACTTACAGATGGAATCGCTAGGATGGTGGCAAAGCTGAGAACTGAAAAGACGATAATCAAAATCGCGTAACCGAAACGATCGGCGATCCAACCGACAAAAACCGGCGCGATGCCGGCGAACAAAAACAGGATCGACATATAGGCGCCCACCACGCCGGCGGCCAGTTTGAGATGCAGCGACAGATAGAGGGGCAGGAATACCGCCAAAGCCGTTTGCCCCATCGCGCGCAGAGTCGAAACGGTGACCAAACCAAAAACCGCTGGATTCTTTAACACGTCTTCCCATACCGCTTTGCGGTAATCGCGAGGGCGCGGGACGGCAACTCCGCCCTCCGCGCCAAGGAACCCGTAAAGGAGGCCGATCATCAAACCCGGGACGGCCCAGATCTGTAAAGTTGTCCGCCAGTCGAAAAAAGTGAGAAGAAGTCCGATCGCCAGAGGACCAATGACTTCGCCGAGATTGGCGCTGCTATCATGGACCCCGAGCGCAAAAGCTTTTTGTTCGTGATAGCGCGCCGAGAGGATCGCCAGTGACTGCGGATGAAACCAGCCTCCACCCAGTCCCGCGAGTCCCATGAAGATAAGCAATATCGGAAAACTCGCAGCGGCGCTGAGACCGAGACATGCTAGTCCGATCATACCGATGCAAAGGCCCAAGAGAATATTACGACGGCTTGCCAAGTCGGCTAAAAACCCCGACGGAAAGCTTGCTACCCCGGCCATCAAAGTGCGAGCAGACGCCAGGGCCCCTGCTTGTGAGAGGGTTAGACCGAGAGAGGTGGTGATGATCGGCAATATCACCGCGATGACGGCGTTGAACAGATGCTCGGTCATGTGCGCGGTCGAGTTTGCCGCCAGTCTGCCCCACGTCGCAAGCGGCGTCGCCAATGTTTGAGTGTTCTCGATTCTCGACAACTGATTTGCCTCGTCGCAGGTGTTCCCTAAATTGAATATGACGATTCGCCAGTGTTGGCAAGCTAACCCGCTGCGTGAAACTGGGGCCGTCCTTCTATGATAGTGGCAAATAGCTTAGCGACGTCACCCTTGATCCAAATCAATAATCTTTCGGCGTGAGGCTTGGCCGCGAACGAGCGTGATGTGCGATTTAGGAAGCTTAAAGTGGCGCGCCAGCAAATCGATAAGGGCCAGGTTGGCCTTGCCATCCCGTGCCGGCTCGCGAACGGCGGCACGAAACTCGTTATCGCTTGTTTGGGTGATCGCAACCGACTTGGAATTCGGGTTTACGATAACCGAGATTCTCCGCGCCATGGGGCATTATACCAGACATGGCGCGGGACCTAACACCACTGAACCATGCGTGTGCGGGAACGCTAGCCGGCTTGTTTCTGCACCAACTCAAGAAGCTGTTGATAGGATTTAAGCAGGTCCGTCGACGTGACAATGCCGCAAATCGCCCCGTCTTCTTCCACCACCGGTAGGCAATTGATTCGCTTGGCGAGCATCTTTGAGACTGCGTCGATGATCGGCGTATTGCGCTTTACCGTGATCGGCTGACGGGTCATGATTTGATCGAGTGATTTGGATCGCGAATTGGGGTTGCGTGCGAGGGCGCGCAAAATATCGCGGTCCGAAATGACGCCGACTATTTTCCGATTGTTGTCGACCACAACGCAATGACGGAAATATCGGTCGTTCATCAAATTGGCGACTTCGCTGAGCGTGTGATGCGGGCTTAAGGTGACAACCTTCCCGGTCATCACATCGGCAACCTCTGTAGGACCGATGACGAATGAAATCTCACGTGATCTTGCCTCGTCGTGCGATGATTTTTGACTTAGATTCTCAAACATCTATTTTTCCCCCGATTTTAACGTTCGCGCTTGCCTGATTGATCCGAGAAACACAAAGCAATTCTTACACCATCAAAGTTTTCGCGGACTCCCGCTTTTTTGCGGCTTTCGCCTTCCCACAAATGTGCAATAACCTGCCAATGCGATCCATAAACTCCTCTTAAACGAATTGGCTTACCGAGCGGCTAAATGCAAAATTTGTCCGATGTGTATTGGATACTGTCAAATTTGGCTTTCGTTGCGTGCCAAGAACGGCTCTCAATTCAGGCCCGAGAAACACGGTCTAAGCGGACTAAAAGAGTTGCTTTCTGTACGTGCGCAGATCCATGTGCTAGGAAGATGGACGACTTCAAGAGACGGGAGACGCTACAAATGACCCTGGTGCTCAGCAACGAAGACGTTCAAAAGGCGCTAAACGTGCGAGAATGCCTCGACGTCATGGAAGAATCCTATCGCGAACAGTCGGCCAGCCGCGCGGTCAATCGTCCAACTTGTCATTCTTATCTTGCCCATTCCCTGCCAAATTCGACTTATAGTTTTAAGTCCGTCGACGGCGGCATCGGCAAGTACGGCGTGCTCGCGCTGCGCGTCACCTCGGATGTCGTGCAAGAGCAGACTGTTCATGGCGCAGTTCGACTGGAAAAGTTGCCGCTTGCGGGCAAAGGCATGTTTGTCGGTCTCGTGCAGCTCTTCAGCTCTGAAACCGGCGAGCTATTGGCCATCATGCCCGATGGCCTGATTCAGCAGACGCGGGTCGGGGTCACGAGCGCGCTCGCCATGAAAGTCATGGCGCGAAAGAATTCCGAGGTTCTGGGTCTGATCGGATCCGGCGGGCAGGCAAAAGCTCACTATCGTTTCATGACCGCCGTTATGCCGCTCAAGAAAATCAAAGTTTTCAGTCCGAATCCCGAGCATCGAGCGGCATTTGTCCAAGAGATGGCCGCGGAAACCGGTGTTCCCGGCGAAGCCGTAAGCAGCGCGGAAGAAGCGACGCGGGGCTGCGACGTCGTTTGCAGCGCGACCAACTCCTCGCAACCGGTTGTCAAGCTCGATTGGCTCGAACCCGGTATGCATTACAACTCGATCCGCGAATTTGAAACCGACCTGGCTGTTTTAGAAAAATGCGATGTGATCGCCATCCACACCCAATTCGGTGGTATCCAGCATTACCAACCTCCCGGCATCGACGACGACATGCCCGGCGTGCGCCGCGAAAAGCCGCGCGACTGGTCGAAGTACCCCGAGATTTGCGATCTGATCGCCAGAAAAGTGCCTGGCCGCGCCAACGACAGGCAAATCACATTCTTTCTCAACAACGTCGGCACTGGCGTCCAATTCGCCGCCATGGGCTACACGGCCTACAAAGGCGCAAGGGAGATGGGCCTTGGCCGCGAGATACCGAGCGAGTGGTTCATGCAGGACATCAAGCCCTGATCGGCTGAATCTGAAATCCGCAACCAGCCCCGTTGGTCGCCCGCTTCGAGGCACAGCTCATCGCCGTCGCCCCAGGATGGTCGTTCCAGGTTATTTGCCCATCATTTTCTTGATTCGTTCGACGACTTCGGGCGGCTGGGACATCACTTCTTTCGTTAAAGTCTCGACCTCCTCGCCGGTCGTCGGATCGAGATCGAGTCGTTTCTTTTTGGTCTCCGCTAAAAACTCCGGATCTTTCATCGTTTTGGTAAAGGCCTCGCGCAGGACTTTGACCAATTCGGGACGGATCTTCGGCGGCGCGAGGTAGGGACGGTGAAAGTCGCCGGAGGCAAGCAGCGTGCTTGCCAAACGTCGTCCCAGCTCGGGCGTTTTGTATTTTTCCATTAGCTCGAAGAGCGTCGGCACGTTGGCAAGCTTCTCGATTCTAACTCTGCCGCCTTGAACCAATTCTCTGGAAAAACCGTTCTTGCGCCAGGTAAGAAACGGCTCGCGGGAAAAATACGCCTCAGTACTTAGAGATCGGCACTGAATTTCGCCCCTCTCCACGGCGAGATCGATTTCGTTTCCTCCCTGATATCCGGAAATCACGTTGAATTTCGCTCCGACCGTTTCCTCCAAAAGTTTCGGGACGAGGTAACCCATGTTTCCCGTGCCCGTGGTGCCGCATTTTGGCGGCTCCTTGGCGCTGCGCACGTCGTCGACGGTTTTAAAGGGACTATCCGCGCGCATGTAGAGAACTTGCGGCGACTTGGTCGCGTTGCCGACCCAGGTAAATTTTGGCCAATCGAATTTGACCTCTGCGCGCCCGACCAGTTGCTCGAAATAAAGGCCTGCGTTGATCGCCCCGAGCGTGAGCCCGTCCGGTTTTGCCACGGTGTAAATATAATTGGCCGCGATCATGTGGCCCGCGCCCGGCATGTTTTGCACGATGATGCCGGGATTGCCCGGAAGATATTTGCCCATAAAGAGCGCGAGCGCGCGGGCGTAAAGATCGTACAAATCCCCCGCGCCAGTGCCGACGATGATCGTCACGGTTTTACCTTGGTAATACGGAGCTTGAGCGCGCCCGGCAGACGGCGCCAAAAGAAAGATAAGCGTCGCGCAGACAACGGCTTTGATCATCGTGGCCTCCTTTTGCCGATGGACTACTCCGACAATATTTTTTTCATTCGCTCGATGACTTCCGGCGGCTGGTCCATGATTTCCTGGACGAGCGTCTGCAGTTCTTCTCCGCTCGACGGGTCCATGTCCATGCGCCCTTTCTTGGCTTCGGCGATAAGCTCCGGGTCCTTCATCGACCTTGCGTAGGCTTCCCGGAGCATCTTCACTCTGTCCGGCGGGGTTCCGGGAGTGACCAGCATGAAGCGGCCGAACTCAGCACCGCTGAGCAAAACGTTGGCCAGTCGGCGATTCGACTCCGTCGTCTTAACTTGATCCATCAACTCGTAGATCGTCGGCGCTTCGGCCACCACCGGATCGCGCTTGCGCGCGGTTTGAATCAAATG
>CAMLCX010000305.1 GCA_946478635.1 uncultured Pseudomonadota bacterium | reverse complement strand
CGGTCATGCGCGTGGTGCGCTCCTACGTGGAAGGCATCGCGTTTTTGAAACAGAACAAAGACTTCAGCCAGAAGGTTTTGGCGAAATACTTCAGGACGAGCGATGCGGAATATCTGGAAGGCGCCTACGCCATTTTCAAGGAGGATTTCATTGCCGCGCCCTATCCGATCACCAAGGGATTGGACGCCATTTACGAGATCGCCGCGGCGAGAAGACCGGACATTCGCAATCACAGGCCCGAAGAGTTTGTCGACACGAGCTTCGTCGCAGAGATGGAAAAGAGCGGCTTCATCAAAAAACTTTACGAGCAAAAATAACAAGAGGCATTAGGCACTGGGCAAGAGGCAATAGTAAGATTGGCGCAGGTTTTCTGGCCGGGAAATTTGCTGCCGAGTCTCGTGATTGCGCGATAAGACTATCCGCCTTTGCGGCTAATTTCCTTCAAGAGTTTCTCCCATCGTTCCAGTTCTTTCTCGTATTTGTCCGTCGCGATGCCGTGGTCGGGGCGCCAGCGTTTGAAGCCGAGATTTTTTGCCGCGCTGCCGTATTCGTACTTTTCCAAAACCGCCTGGCCCTCCGGTCCCAAAAGATAATCGGCCAATAGCAGCGCGCCATGCGGATGCGGCGGCTGGGCGGCAATGGCGGCGCCGCCGACATTGGTCGGCACGATGTCCATCGGCACCCACTCGACCGGAGCGCCTTTGGCGATCGCGTTCAAGGTGTGATTGCGAAAGATTGCCGGCGAAGCCAGCACCTCGCCCGAGGCGATCAAATCGAGCAACGCCGGCGGGATAATCGAGTGCAGCGCGATTTCCTGGACCTTGAGCTTTTTGACGAATTCCACGCCTCGGGTTCTGGCAATCGCGCCGATCACTTTGTAGCTCGGATCGCTGATGGAAACTCCCATGCGGCCTTTAAGCTCGGGGTGCAGCAAGCCTTCATAGTTCTTGGGCACGGCGTTTTTGGAGAGCAGCTTCTTGTTGTAAGCGAAGCCGATGTAGGACTCGCGCGCGATGCCCCAGAAGTACAATCCTCGCTCGCCTTTCTCTTTGGCATCCTCCGGGTAGGAAGCAAAATAAGGCGAGTGATACGGCCGTAACAGAAAGGCATCGCGCATGAACATGAGATTGCCTTCCGTGGTCTCGACCGCGTCGGCGATGTATCTCTTCGCTTTCGATTCTTCATACAGGCGCGTCGTCATCTCGGAACCGGAGACGCGATAGGCTTCGATTTTCACGCCGGAATATTTCGCCTCGAAAGCCTTGACCATGCCTTTGTACGACTCGCCCGCCAGCGACGTGTACCACGTGATCTTGCCCTCGCTTTTCGCCCCCGCGTAGAGCACCTGTTCTCGATCCTTGCCGTTGTAGGTGACGAGCTCGGATATCGTCATCGGCTTGCGCGCCTGGGCAAACGATTCCGACGAAAGAAGCACGAACATATAAAGAACGAGACCAAGAGTTCGCATGGAATTATTTCTCCTAATTTTCAGCCCTGACGGATAAGCCGGCCCGGCTTGCGCAAGTTCGCCTGGTTATTTTTCGTGCGAGTCGAGTTTTGCCCGCAAATCTTCGGATATCATGCGATTAAAATGGCTGCAACGAAGGCGCCATCCGGGGCGTTCGCGGCCCGACCCGAACAGGGGATTGACGTGGAACACCTCAAATTGATATCGCTCGCACTGGGATAGGTGAAGAAGGTGAATATCAACCCTTATCGAGAGGAGGTTTTTATGAAAGTCATTTTTCGCTCGCTGCTCATACTACTCGGGATGTTCGTGTCCGTGGCAAACGCGAAGGACAAGAGCAAGGACACTACCCCGGTGTTCCAGGCCAATTTAGTTGGTTTTCAAGAAGTGCCGGCTGTTTCCTCAGTAGCACAGGGACAATTTCGCGCGGTCATTGTAACTGACACGCAAATTAATTTTGAGCTGACTTATCACGGTCTCGAAGGCAATATAACGCAAGCTCACATCCATTTCGGTAAGCGAGGCGTCGCCGGGGGGATCACTTTGTGGCTGTGCGGCACTGCAACCAATCCTGGGCCGTCTGGGACGCAGACTTGCCCGCAAACGGCGGAAGGTCTCACGGGCCGTGACGGGGAGTCTGACACCTGCCAACATCGTGGGTCCGGCTGCGCAGTTGATCAACGAAGCGGGGAGTACGCCCGCGTCGGAGTTCGCTCAGATTCTTAAAGCTATGCGCGCCGGAGTGACGTATGCCAATGTGCATTCCTCAAAGGTTACCGGAGGTGAGATCCGCGGCCAGATCAAACTTATCGGGAAGGACGATGACGATGATGACGAGGACGAAGATTAGAAAGGCAGTTTGACGTTACGCAGCATATTCGCCGCGGGAATTTTCACGCCTCATCAGGAGGGAAATTCCGGCGACGTTTTTTATTCAATCGATTTGAGGAGTAATTACCAAATTTACTGATAAGGGAGGCTAGAATTATGACGAGACTCAAATGGTTGGCACTGTCGTCCTTCCCATTGATCGCGATCATGACGATATCACTCGCGCACGCGCAGAACGTCACGATCACACCGCTCGGCGCGGCTACCGGTGAATTCTGTGTCGGCGACCGGGCATTGCTCTTTGAAGATCCGACCGGCGTGCGCGTGCTGATCGCGCCGGGTCGCACGGTAAAAGGTTCGGGAGACGTGCGGCTTGGCGCCCTTGGCAGTGTCCATGTCTTGCTGATCGATCATCCACACGTCGATCACATGGGCGATGTTTTCCACAATAATTGCGCGGGTAATTCGACGTCACAGTTTGCGTTTCCTACCGAGGGAAATGCTCCCGAGATCGCGGCGGTGCACAATTCCGCGGTTCTGGTTGGCGGTGAGTTGCCTGATTTTTTCACGAAGAAGCTCAACAATATGGTGGCGCTCGCCAAAACAGCCGCGCCGGTCGGCTGTCCCGCGGCGGGCTTGGACAACACTTTTACCGTGCCTCGAGCTTCGCCCTGCGTCGGCGTGATTCGCGGCGGCACGCGAACGGCGGTGATGGCGGGTGCGAGTCAAGGAGTCAAAGTTACGACGATTCCCGCGTTCCATGCCGGCGGCGTTTCCAGATTGCATGTGGATCCACTTCCGGACGGAACCGACCCGGGAGTGCCCGAGGGATTAACCGGATACGCGGGAAGCGAAACAGGTTACATCATCCGCTTCACCAATGGCCTGAGTGTTCTATGGACCGGTGATTCCGGGCTGATCGGTGACTGGGCGACGCAAGCTAAATTCTACGGCACCAATCTCGCGGTGGTGCACGGCGGCGACCTTTTTACCATGGGGCCGGACGAAGCGGCTTTTGCGGTGAATCAGCTAATAAAGCCGCGGAGCGTGATACCGGAACATTTCAATCAAGTTTCTACAACCGGTGGAAAAGTCAATGCGGGCACGAAACTTGAGAGATTGATTCAACAGCTCAAGGGTCAGGCGAAAACCAGATTGATCATTCCCCTGAGCGACAAGCCGATCTCCTGCGACGGACAAGGAAATTGCTCTCAGTAAAAGCTTAAAATCAGTTTTGATGGAAAAAGAGCGGGACGCGAAGCGCGTACCCGCTCTTTTTGTTAGCCACGAAAAAGTCAAACCCCCAATCGCTATTTATTCGCTTCCTCGATGTACTTGCGAAGAAAATTGACAACCTCAGGCGAAGTTAGCGACGCTTGTTTGAAGAGCCGCTCGCCGGCTTCACCGACTTCGAAACGCGGCTGAAAGCGCATGGAGGCAACCGCCTCCTGAATAAAATCTTGATCGCGCGATAGAGAGTCGAATGCTTTTCGCAGGATTACGATGGTCTCGGGGGGCGCCTTGGGCGGCATCAATACCATTCGTGTCATATTGGTGCTCGACATATTCGCCGCTTTGAGAGCATCGTACTTGATCCCCGACGGTAGCTTGCCGAACACTTCTTTGTAGTAATAGGTAAACGGCAAAAGCTCCGGCACGTCGCGGCTCACCAAAATTTCTCCACTCGGCGCGACCAGGTCGGTGTAATAGAGCGGCACCACCATGCCGGTTTTGACCATTTGCGGTTCTACCTGGGTCCGGTAGCTCGGCAGGGTTTCGTCATGGTAGTGCGCTTCGCCGCGCTGCACCGCGAGGCGCGCGTCGGAACTATTGTTGTAACCGGTCACGTAGTCGTATTTCAGGCCAAGGAGGTCGAAGGACAACCGGAAGCGCACGTCTTTTGAGCTGCTGATGCCAAGACCGGCGGCGCGAAACTTTTGCGCCTTGACAAAATCCGCAGGCTTCTTCATGCCGGGCGGCACGTCGGCGCGGATATAAGAAACGGTGACTCCATGCACGCCGGTGATGAAGCCGAACTTTGCGATATCCACCCGCAACGCCGGATCTTTGATCTGGTGCTGGAACAGGCTGCCGGTGAAATAGGCGGCAGTAAAGCCGTCTGGCTTTGCCACTTCGCCCATGTAATTAACCGCCGTGAGCCCACCGCCTCCGCCCATCGCCTGCACGGTCACCGTGGGTTGGCCGGGAATATGTCGAGTCAAATGCTTGGCAAAAATGCGCGATTCGATGTCCGTCGGCCCGCCAGCCGCGAAGTTGATGATGATATTGATCGTTTTGCCCTGGTAGAAGGGAGGTTTTTCGGCGGCGTTGCCGTAGGCCACCAGCGCGGCGAAAAAAATCAATTGAAGTATAGAAAAGCAACCTCGCCGGATATTTCCTCTCATCACTTGCTCCTTTCGATAAGCAGCGGTCGGGAATACAAGGATCTGTTAGCTTCGATGAACCTTCAATCCGTTTTCCTGCTCTCCTCGAATTGCCGCCGGCACAAGAACTCTATTCAGGTCAAAGGCTGGAGATTGGTCTGGACGTTTTCATACTCCAATTGTGCTCACCTTGTCCAGATCAGTCTGGCCGGGAAATGCTCCGGTGGGTTCACACACTCAGGAAGACGGGGCCGAGCCGAATGGAATGAAACCAGCGGTCGATCGGATTCTCTCCATTGGCCGATATAGCCCTGGCAATCGGACCGCGAGGATCTTGCAGCCGCTCACAAGCCGAAGATCTTGCGGAACTCGCGGGCGTAGTCGTCGAGGTGGAGATACACATCTTTGGGAACGGCTTTGAGTTTCAATTTGCTCTGATCCATTTTCGGCGCCAACGGCTCGATGTCGGTGCGCGCGGGAATGCGGCGCATGCCGCGCACCATCTGCTGGCCTCTTTTCGACGTGGCGAAATCAATCAGCAGCTTGGCGGCGTTGGGATTGCTCGCCTTGGCGCCGAGGCCCAGGCCGTTTATGGTGACGACGATGGGATCGAAGGTCTCGATCCAGTCCACCGGGGCGCCGTCGCTCTTCATGCGCTCGAGGCGAAAATTGTAGGCCCAGGCGAGCGGCACTTCGCCCGCCCCGAGCAGTTGCGCGGTCAGGCCGTGGCCGCGCCGCCATAGCGGATTCTGCAGCGCCAGGCGTTTCATGTACTCGACGGTTTTTTCCTTGCCCCAAACGATCGACAAGGTACCGAACCAGTCGTAGTCGGTCGAGTCCATCAACATCTTGCCTTTCCACTTCGGGTCGATCAGGTCGGCATAACTTTTCGGCGCGTCTTTGGCCGGAAGCATGCTGGTGTTGTAACCAAGGACCAGATTGTTGACGAAGATGCCGGTCCAGTGGCCCTGCGGATCCTTGAACTCGCTCAAAAAAGCGTCTCGCTCGGGCGGAAGATAGGGCGCGGTCATGTGCCGCTCGACCAGCACGGACATGGCGCTGGTCGAAATCGCGTCGAACATCCAGCGCCCGGCCCGGGTCTCGCTCAGAACGCGGTTCATCAATTGCTCTTCGCCGGCGCGCACCAGCTCGGCCTTGATGAACGGGTATTCCTTGGTAAAGGCGTCGAGCAGCGGCTTCGACGTGTCGATCGCCATGGACGTGTACCAGACGACCTTGCCTTCTTTTTTTGCCGCCTCGACTAGGGCTGACTGGGCGGGGAATTGGGCGCTGACGAGCGATGGAATCTGAGCGAGCCAAAAAATTAGCAGTGAGAGCGAATGTAGAAAGAACCTCATAGAACTCCCCTCTAAGTATTCGTCTTGTGTCTCGCGTCTAGGGTCTCGGGTTCTCCCAAACGCCAAACTCGGGACCCTAGACGATTTTTACGCGCGCGGATAAAGCACGTCCATCATTAACCGCTTATGATGCCCGGGCGTGCCTAGATACTGATAGAGCGT
>CAMLCX010000304.1 GCA_946478635.1 uncultured Pseudomonadota bacterium | reverse complement strand
GCGGCTTATTTGCGTTGGGCTAGGGGTTCATTTTACCGGGGTTTCGGCGTTGTTGCCATTCGGACCCCGGGTAGTATTTAACCTCGGTTATAGCCGTCCGAATAGCGATTTCGGTCACCATGATGGCCCCAATGACACCCTGCCGCTGTGATCGTACCGAATGCCAGCAAAGCAAGTATCGCGATGATTTTCATAGTTCCTCCTTTCTCTGCGGTCCCATCTATCGAAAAACCGAAGGATTTCGCCTTCGAATTTCCTTTTCTCTCCTCTGTTCATTAGACGATCATCGCGACCGATTGTGACAAGCGAATTCGTTTGGCATAAGGATCATCTGAGCCAAACCCTAAAATCAATGATTCACACCGTGAGGTTTTGAAGCTTCTTGAAGGAATGCGGCTAAATTACGTGCGGGACTCAACCAGAAACATTGCCGAACGGCGTGGTGATCAAGCCGAGTCGTTCGTATTCTCCGGGATTATGTGTAGGCCCTTTGCCTGCTAACAAAAGGTCATCATGCCGCAAACACGCTCTGATTAGCGAAGGACGGAAAGCTGAAGGTCGATTCAATCGCGATCACGATCACGGCTGCGTCGTTGCTCGTCGTAGCGCTGCTTGAGGCGATCCCGCTGGTCCTTGGGCAATCGCTGCCAGCGGTTCCACTCTTCACGCAGGTGTTCTTTGTCTGGTGACGGGAGATCTTGCCAGCGTTGGTAGTTCCGGCGAACTCGGTCTTTCTCCTTGGGCGAGAGATTACGCCAATCATTGTCCGCCGCCGACACCGGGCCAGCGGCCAGCAACACCAGCAACCCCAGAGCCCAAACTATTGTCTTTCGACTTTTCATCAGCTTTCCGAACTTCGCCGTTGTCCTATTCAGGCGATTTGTCCGCGCAGACTGGCGCGGTTGCCGTCACTCTCAATCACTTCTGTTTTCGGCTCATCTTGAGCCTCGAGCTTGCTCAGCACCTCGATAATGTCCAGCGATTCGAAAAATTCCAGTTGGTTTTTATCGGCTAAAATTTCCTGAGGAATCTTTTCCGAATGCGGCTCGACTAGCGAGATCAGGTTGCTCTTCCCGAACATCAAACCGATGACAAGCAGAGCCACGGCCACGGTGCCGAACGCCGGGACCATCCACGTCCGCATGGGAGCGAAAATCGCGCGCCACCCATTTTTCCGCTCATCTTGAGCTTGAAGCTTCGAAACAGTTTCCCGGTAGTAGCTGTCCCAAAAGGACTGCGGCATCGTTTCCGCGCGGGATATTTGCGGCAACAATCTTTGCAAATCGTCGAGAAAAAGCCGGCAAGAGCCACAACCGGCAAGATGAAGCTCGACTTTGCGCTGTTCGTCCTCGCCGCTATCACCGTAATAGTGAAGAACGAGATCCTCTTCGTATTCCTTGCAGGCTCTTGCCAGCGGCGCGTTAGTTTTCATATCCATTCTCCTAAACAAATTCCAGAAGGCTCTGGCGTAGAGCGGCAACGGCGCGATGCAGATAAACCCGCACCGTGCCTTCCGTAGTTTTCATCACTTTAGCGACATCCGAGATCGACAGTCCTTGGTGGTTCCGCAACAGAAATGCCGTCCGTTGTTTTTTTGGCATGGTATCCAGGGTTTTGTCTACCCTTCGTTTCGCTTCGCCGGCTATCGCGTGCTCTTCCGGTAAAAAGCTGGTGTCGGCGAATTGGTTTTGTTCGCCGGTCTTCTCGACCATTTGATCGAGCGACTCCCACCCGACTCGGCGACGCCGGCGGGTGTGATCCAAGCATAGATTGACAACAATGCGATAAAACCATGTATAAAAACTCGATCGGCCATCGAACTGCTTGATATTGGAATAGGCGCGCAAAAAGGCATCTTGAGACAGATCCTTTGCCGTCTCCGTATCACGTGTGAAATTGAAAGCGATATGAAATGCCTTTTCCATATAGCGACGCACCAGGACCTCGAAGCAATCCCGCCGCCCTTGCTGGGATAGGGCCACTAACTCCTCGTCGCGCAGTTCTTGCTGATCAGCCATCTTGGTTTCGCACCCGGGTTCACTACGCCTTTGCTAATTTAGACGCCGTAAGAAGACAAAGGTTAACTAAGCCCGAAAGATTCGGGCCAGATACGCTAAGTTATTAAAACTATGGATAAAAGTAAACGCGAAAGCGTCGCGCTAAGGAAGCTCACACCCCAAATCAACCAGCGATTGAACGGTGGCGAGCGTAACCACGTAGGGGCGAGAGCAGCGTTTTCCGGTCGCTCCCGGTATTAATGCCGCGCGACGCCGGTAATTTTGATGCTGCCATGTTTGGACTTGTACTTCCGGTTGAGGTGAATGATGACGCCGGTAAGCCCCTCGATTACGTACGCCTGAGCCGACGGGCCGCCGTCATAGGCAGTGGCGCCGATCCGTTCGATGATCTCCATCACCTTTTGCTTGGCGCCGGCGTTGTCGCCGCACACCAAGACGTCGCCCAACGGCGAGTCTACATCGCCAAGATCCACGGCAGATATGTTGTGCAGCGCGCCGATCACCGGCGCCTCATCGCCTAGAATCTGTTGCGCCTCCTGAAGAGCGGAACCGGCCGTTGGCACGAACGGAGTGATTTTTTTGAGCGGCACGACGGTATCGATAACGATCTTGCCCGATAGTTGCCCCTTCAGATCGGAAACCATTTGCGCATGCCCTTCATACGGCACCGCGATCACCACGAAATTGGCCTCTTTGACCGCGTCTTTGTTGGTCGTGCCGGCGATTTCACCCGCGCGCAGTTTCGGTTTCAATGTCTCGACGGCATTTCTCGCCTTCTCGGCGTCCCGCGACCCGATAATAATTTTTACTCCAGGCGCGCCCAGTCGCAGCGCCAATGCGCTCCCCAAGTTGCCGGTGCCGCCGACGATTGCCACGCTCAATTGGTCCATAATTTCAAAAGAAATTAGCGAAAGAGATCCTCCTGTTGTGGGCGGAGAAGCTCCTGCGCCGATCCATCCTCCTTAATTTCAATATCGTAACCGCGCACGATGACCACTGGAACGCCATCGCGCTTGCCCATCACCAACTCCGCCGCAGCCGCGAATTCGTCCGCAATGGCCGCCACGGCAGCCTTGAGGCGGTAACCATAGCGATCGTCCTTGCCTCGCTCATCTTTGATCGCGCTCATACCGGCCACGCCGACTGCGACATCGACCGTGCCCAAGCGCCACGCGCGGCCGAAGCTGTCGCTGATAATCACCGCCGGTCTCTTGCCGGTCTGGCTTGCCAACTCAAGGCGAATCTCGCGAGCCGAACGATCCGGGTCCTGCGGCAACAATGCGACTTGCCGCAAGCCGACATTCGATTGATCCACTCCAGCGTTGGCGCAAACAAAGCCGTGATGCGTCTCCACGATCAACGCGCGGCCGCCGCTACGAATGACTTTCCGACTCTCGTTTAATATTACCTCGACGAGTTCCGGCTCTTTATCCAGTTCACGAGCTAACTCACGGGCGCGTGCCGAAGCGGTAACCGTCTCCAAGCGAACCATCCGACCTTCCGCTTTAGACACGATTTTCTGGGCAATCACGACGACATCATGGTCGGCCAACTCGAGCCCCTGTCGTGTGCAGGCTTCGCAAATCAGCCGAGCGACGGAATCACCGGCACCTACCTCGCCGATGCCCTCAAGGCCGATCAGCTCAAGACGCTTCATAGGCTTTCGGAGCGTCGATTGCCGCGCCCATCTGTATCGGCCAGCATACCGCGCGCAACGCGCGTCGATTCGCCGCCCTCGTATTGGTATGAAAGGAAGTGTTCGAGATCCCTGGGCTCGTCGATATCCAGCGCGATATGCTCGTTCTCGACAAAGCGGATCGGCAGGCCTTGGGCCGTCACCTGGCTCATGTGGAAAGTGAAGCTATCGTAACCGAAGCGAAGGGGAATGATGTCCGGCGGCGCCAGGAGGAGCGCGTTGGTTCCCTTGCGATCGTGCGAGGGCACGAGTAATGCGAAAGGTGCAGCGGCCTCTCCGGGAACCTGTGCCAGGACCTGTTCCACATCTGCCGCACGCACGAGCGGCAAATCACCAGGCAAGATCAGCACGGCTTCGCATCCTGCTTTTTTCATTTCCACTCTGGCAAAATCGACCGCGGAAGTTTCGCCGTTCTCCGCGCGCTCACGGATGACTTCGGCTCCCGCGGTTGCAGCGATGCCGGCAACCTTGTCGTCTCCCGTCACCACGAAGGTTCCAGCCAGTCCCCGCGCGGCTCTCACTTGACGTAGTACGTCGCGGAACATGGTCTCGGCCAGCACTTCGCGCGCGGCGCTGCCGAGGAGCGGGCTGAGGCGTTGTTTAGCGTTGCGAAATCCCTTTACGGGCAAGAGTGCGGCGATATTCATGAGTGATCCAGAAAGAATTTTCTTAGACTATATTTGCGCCAAGGCCAAGACCTCGGTCGCGAGACGCCGCTTATCCGCAAGCGAACTCATGCGGATATCCGCGCAGACAGCTCTAACGCCGAGAGCAGCGATCTCCCGAGCGAGGCGGTAATCTTCCTGGGCGATGACAAGCGTATCGAGCCAACTTTCATAGGATTTGGCTACACCGAGCGGCGAGGCCTCGACGCCGAGGGCACGCATGAGCTTATGCGCCGGCCCGGAGATCGCAATGTCGCCAATGATCGGACTGACGCCGACGACCGGCGCTTTGGTTTGCTCCAGCGCGGCGCGAACTTCCGGCACAGCGAGAATCGGGCCGATGCTGGTAACGGGATTGCTCGGGCAAATGATAATGCCATCGGCCGTCTTAATCGCGCCCAGCACTCCGGGCGCAGGCCGGCTGGACTCAACTCCAGCAAAGCGAATCGCCATGACCTTCGGCTTCCAGCGCTCTTTGACAAAAAATTCTTGAAACGAAATCTCTCCCGATGGTGTTTGCACGCGCGTCTCGATCCGATCATCCGACATCGGCAGGATCGTTGTCTCCACGCCCAGCGTGCGGCGAATTCGCTCGGTAATCGCCGACAGTTTTAACCCCTTATTCAACAACCGGGTGCGGGTGATATGCGTTGCCAGATCTTTGTCGCCCAGGTTAAACCAGGCATCGCTGCCGAGCCGCCGCAATTGTTCCAACGCGGCAAACGTGTCGCCTTTAATCCCCCAGCCTTTTTCATTATCGCTCAAGCCCGCCAGCGTGTAGACAATCGTGTCGATATCCGGGCAGATGTAGAGCCCGTGAAAAATACAATCATCGCCCGTGTTGCAAACGACGGTTAAATCGCCCGGATCGAGCAGCGCGGCAAGGCCCTCGACGAGCTTCGCGCCGCCGGTGCCGCCGGTGAGAGCGACGATCATCAAAAGAACCTTTGGGCCGATGGAGTGTTAGAGTCTTGGAGTGACGGCAAGAGACGCAGCGGTCCGGCGTCCTTTACCAATCCGTCGGCGCCGCACAATCGCTCGACGTGAGGAATCAGCGCGGACGGCAGATATTTGTCGCCCTGGTGAATGTACTCGGGATAGATCGGCAAGCGCGCCCTGAGTTCGAAACCCGCCTGCGCGCTTTTTTCCTGCAGCAGCCGCAGCGCCGGCCACGGGGCTTCCGGGTTGATGAAATCCGGCGTCAGCGGCGACACCCCACCCCAATCGTTGATTCCCGCTTCCAGGTAAAGCTCGTAACCGTCCGGCGTTAAGTTAGGCGGAGCCTGGATATTCATGTCGCCGCCGAGAATCAGGCGGGCCAACGCGATGGTTTTCAGCATATCGTCGCGCGTGGCGTCGGGATGCTCGCGCATGGGAATCGTCGGCTTGGCGCGAAAGTTTTGCACGATCACTTCCTGGATGTGACCGTGGCGTTCGTGCAGTTCGCGTATGACGAGCAGCGAATCGATTCTTTCTTCCCAGTTCTCGCCAATGCCGATCAGAATGCCGGTGGTAAACGGGATGCGCAGCTCGCCTGCCGTTGCCAGGGTGCGCAGACGGACGGCGGGTTTTTTATCCGGCGCATTGTCATGCGCTCCGCCGGAAAGCAGCAAGCGCTCGCTGACGCTTTCCAGCATCAGCCCCATGCTCGGATTCACTTCTTTGAGGCGCTGCAAATCTCTGTGACCCATCACGCCCGGGTTCGAGTGCGGCAACAGGCCGGTTTCCTCCAAGACAACGCGGCAGGCTTCGAACAAATAGTCGAGGGTGCGCTGGTGCCCGCGCTCGTTCAGGAAGCTCTTCATCTCGGGATAGATCGCTTCCGG
>CAMLCX010000303.1 GCA_946478635.1 uncultured Pseudomonadota bacterium | reverse complement strand
TCATGGCCTTGGTGATCTGCTGGGTGTTGCGCACCGAGCTGATCCGCTTGCGTATCGCTTTAAGAGTCGCCATTTTCTTTCGGTTTGATGCTACGCGATGAGCGCTCCTTACACTTTGCGCTCAGCCCTTTGCTCTAGGCCTTGAACACGACCTTGAACTCTTCCAACGCCTTGCTCATCTTCGTCCTGAGATCGCCGTCGAGTTCACGCTTTTTGAGAATATCGGCGAAGACGTCGGGATGCTTCGATTCGACAAAGGAATGAAGGTCCTGCTCGTATGTTTTCAGCGCGGCAAGCGGCAATTCATCGACGAAACCATTGGTGCCGGCATAGATAATCAAGATCTGCTTCTCCACCGAGAGCGGCTGGTACTGTCCCTGTTTCAATAATTCGACCAGGCGCGCGCCGCGATTGAGCTGGCGCTGCGTCGCTTGATCCAGGTCGGAGCCGAACTGTGCGAACGCCGCCATTTCACGGTACTGCGCCAGTTCGAGGCGCAGGGTGCCGGCGACCTGCTTCATCGCTTTGATCTGCGCGTTACCGCCGACCCGGGAAACCGAGATGCCCACGTTAATGGCCGGACGGACGCCGGAGTAAAAGAGATCGCTTTCCAAAAAGATCTGGCCGTCGGTAATGGAGATCACGTTGGTGGGAATGTACGCCGAAACATCGCCCGCCTGAGTTTCGATAATCGGCAGAGCGGTCAGTGATCCACCGCCCAGGGCGTCGCTCATCTTCGCCGCGCGCTCGAGCAAGCGGGAGTGAAGATAAAACACATCCCCGGGAAATGCTTCGCGTCCGGGCGGCCGGCGCAGCAGCAGGGATAGTTGCCGATAAGCAACTGCATGCTTGGAGAGATCGTCATAGATCACCAAAGCATGGCCGCCATTGTCGCGGAAATATTCGCCGATGGTGCAGCCGGAGTAAGGCGCGATAAATTGCAGCGGGGCGGATTCAGAGGCCGTCGCGGCGACGACGATGGAATACTCCATGGCGCCGGCCTCTCTCAGGCGATCGACCACCTGCGCCACGGTGGAGCGCTTCTGGCCGATGGCGACGTAAATACAAATGACGTTGCCGCCTTTTTGATTGATGATGGCATCGATGGCGACGGCGGTCTTGCCGGTCTGGCGGTCGCCGATGATCAATTCACGCTGGCCGCGCCCGATGGGGATCATGCCGTCGATGGCCTTTAGTCCGGTCTGAAGCGGCTCTTTCACGGGTTGGCGCGCGACGATGCCGGGGGCTTTGAGTTCGATGCGTCTTTTGTCTTTGGCAGCGATGGGCCCGCGGCCGTCGATGGGCGCGCCGAGCGCGTCGACGACGCGCCCGATCAGTTCCTTGCCGACGGGAACCTCGGCGATACGGCCGGTTCGTTTAACCGTGTCGCCCTCTTTGATCATGTGGGTTTCGCCGAACAGCGCGGCTCCGACGTTGTCTTCTTCAAGGTTGAGCGCGATGCCGTAAATGCCATGCGGAAACTCAAGCAACTCGCCTGCGGCCACTTTGTCGAGTCCGTAGATGCGCGCGATCCCGTCGCCGGTGGAGAGCACCGTGCCGATTTCTTGAATCTCGACGGTCTTTTCGTAGTCGCGAATCTGTTCCTTGATGATTCGGCTGATTTCCGCTGTGCCGATTTCCATGCTTATCTCCTTACTGTCCGCGCGCGATGCGCTGTTTCATCTTTTCAAGCTGGGCGCGAATGCTGCCGTCGTAAATTTTCCCTTCGAGCTCGATCAGCAGCCCGCCCAGCAGGCTCGGATCGGTTTCCTCCTGCAGCACAACATCTTTGCCCGATAGACCGCGCAATCGTTCGCGCAACTGCTCCACCAGAGGCGCGTCGAGCGTGTCCGGGCTCACCACTCGCGCCTCGACCCGCCCCCGGGCTTCGTTGAGCAAGCGGCGATAGCAGCTGACGATCCCGGCCAGCTCCACCAGCCGGTCGCGCTCGAGTAGCAGAGACAAGAATTTGACCATCAATGGCGAAAGCTGCTGGGTCCCGGTTACCTGGGTGAGAATTTTCTTGCGCTGCGCAATGGGGAAGGACGGGTTGATCAAGACTTTTTCCAAATCCGAGCCGTTGTAGACCGAAAAAAATTGCTCGATCTCACGGCCGATCATTTCCTCCTCGCCGGCTTCACGCGCCAACTGAAAAAGCGCTTTCGTATATCTGCGACTTAATCTGCCTTCGGTCATCGAGCTTGTCCGATTTGCTGAATAAACTCTTGCGCCAGCCGCCCCTGGTCCGCCGGTGAAATATTTCTTTGGACCAATTCCCGCGCCGTCGTTTCCGCCTGATTGGCCATTTCTTCGCGAATCTTTTCCCGCGCGATGCCAACTTCCCGGTCCGCCAGAAAGCGCGCGTCCTCGCGGATCTTGACCGCCATGGCTTGCGCCTCGCTCAGCAACTTGGTTTTTTCCTTTTCGGCATCCTCGCGCAGCGATGCTTGAATGGCCTGCACTTCCCGGCCGGCCGAGGCGAGCTTGGCTCGATACTCCATGACGAGCGCTTCGGCCTGCTGCTTTTTCGCCGAAGCTTGGGCTATTGTCGCGACAACTTCGTCCCGCCGGGAACGCAAGAAACTGCGCACGAGCGGCAGCGCGAAATAGTAAAGAACCGCAGCGTAAATAAGGAAGTTGATTACCGGTAAAACGACTCCGCCGATGGACGGCGCAGGGTGCTCGGCGCCTGAGGCGGAAGCCCAGGCGTTCGCTGCAGTGAAGAGATCCAATCCGCTCACGCGACCTTCCTTCCGAGAACTTTGCTGGCGATCTCTGCCGCGATCGTTGTCGCTTCAGCGACGGCAAGACGCCTTTCAACCTGCAACGCCGCGGTGATCTCTTGACGCGCGCGAGCCAGGTGCTGCGCTGCTTCCTGGCGCGCCTGCCCGAGAATGTTTTCCCGCTCATCGCGCGCGGTCTGCAAAATACGTTCTCTTTCGGCTCCCGCCGTAGAGTGACCTTGAGCGATTTTTTCTTCGTACTGCGCACGGAGCTGGGCGCCCTCGCGCTCGAGATCAACGGAATCATGTTGCGCGCCTGAGGTGCGGCGCTCGCGATCGTCGAGCAACGCCAAATAAGGCTGGAACAGAATCTTGTTGAGAACCAACAACAAGAATACAAACAGGACGACTTGATAAAGTATGCTGATATCTAAGGAAATCATGCGTCAAACTTCCCGCTTATGACTACACCTTCACAGGCGCCATACGGCCCGGGCGCCAACCCAAGGCCCGAATATAAAAAAACCTACCTTCGATGATGAACGTAGGATCTCGGAATGGAATGAACGGCGAACTCGAAGTCTAACTTTTGGAATCAGCTTGCAACTTTGCCGTTGAAACCGCCGCAGCCCGGTCAACACTCACCACTGGTGAATCTGCGCCTGCACCTTGTTGCCGGCCCAATCCCATGGCGCAGTCACCTTCAAACACGACCCCTTCAGCAATGACTACCCGCGGCGCATTGACGTTGCCGATCAGCCGCCCGGGCGCCCGCAACTCGATTCGCTCCTTGGCCGTGACGTTCCCCTCAACCTTGCCCTGAATGACCACGGTCTGTCCGGAAATCTTGGCGCGAATTTCGGCACTTTCGCCGATCGTGAGAGAGCCTTGGCAGTGGATCTCGCCCTCTACCGTGCCATCGATTCTCGCCGCCCCTTGAAAACTCAGCTGACCGCTAACTCGGCTTCCTTTGTATAGATAGCCAACCAAACCCGACGTGGACGGGGGTGGAGCCGGTTGCGCGACGTCCAATTTTGGCGTGGGCTTCTGTTCCGGAGCCAAAGTCACTGCAGCCGGCTCAGGCGCAGGCTTCGGTGCTTCCGGCACTTTTTCGGGTACTGCTTCTGAGCTTTTTTTTCCACCAGGGTTACGATCAAACCAAGCCATATTCGCCACCCCCTGTTTGGGCAGAATTTCCTATAACATCCGCCAACCTCATTGTCAAAACGAGGTTACGGCTGGCGCAAGTTATGGTTGCGCCCGGCTACTTTTTGCCCAAGCATTGGCAATTTTTCGGTGTCCGCCATCGCAGCGGCTTCAATTCAAAATCTTTGCGCGCTCGCTTGACGCCCCGCAAATCTTAGGATTACTTTAGACCGGACGTTTTATGGTATTCAAGCAAGGATTACCGGTTATTTTACTTCTGCTCTTATGGCTGTTCGGCGCTGCCTTACCCGCAAAAAGACAAACCTTATTCGCCACATCCGGCGAACTGCCGGGAGCTTTGCCATATACCTCGGGGCAAAAAAGGAGTTTTTCAGCAAATATGACTTGACCGTGGAGGTGATCCCGCCTTCATGTCGATTTCCGCCGTATAAGTGCTTCGACCTTGCCGCTAAGCCAAGAGCTCAAGGCTGAGCCACGGCAACGTCGACACTCTGAGGAGTCACTATGAAGCAAGTTGCTCTCGTTATGGGTGCGTTGTTATGGTTTTCCGGCGGCAGTGCGCTGGCAGAATCCGCTCGGGGCGCCTATCCGTCCGCCAACGTGCAGTTTTTGCCGGCCTTCGTGGCATTGGAAAAAGGCTTCTATAAGCGCGAAGGGCTCGACGCCGAGCTTATCTCCGTGCGCAACGCCGTTACCGCTGTGCAGGCGCTGCTCGGCAATCAGATTCATTTTATTTTCTCGGTCGGACCGCAAATGCCGTCCATTTGGGAAGGCAGCGACATCATACTGCTCGCGCAAATGATCGGCCGGCCGACTTTTTCCATGGTCGTTACGCCGGACATTCAAAAAGTAACGGATCTCAAAGGGAAAAAGATCGGGGTGAGCTTCGGCGGCTCGACTTTTGCGGGCACAAAAGCGTTACTCGAACTCTACAAGATGAATCCGGAAAAGGACGTCCAGTACGTCAGCATTCCCGGCAGCCAGCCAAAAATCGCCGCCATGCAGCAGGGCATCATTCAAGCCGCATTGCTCGCGCCGCCGTCGGATTACGTTGCGATCAAGGCGGGCTTCAAGCGCCTGGTGAGCTTGGCCGACCTTTTCAAGGACACTTCTTTCAGCGGATTGGCCGCCACCGGAAAAACCATCAAAGAGAATCCGCAATTTGTAAAGCGCATGGTGCGTGCCATCGTCCGGGGTGTGATTCACAGCCGCGAGTTCCCGGAAGACGCGGTGCAAACCATGGTCAAGCACTGGCGCATGGAACGCGACGTGGCGCTCGATGCTTACAATCTGGTGAAAGAAGCGCTCAATCCGGTGCCCACGGAAAAGGGTGTGGAGCTGATGGCGCACTGGCAGGCGATCGCGCTGAACGTCCAACCGAAGCGTCCGGTGCGCGAATATATGGACCTGCGCTTCGTCAACGAAGTCATGGCAGAACTGGGGAAAAAGTGAGGCAACAAATGTTAAAGAATCTATTCCTATGGGCGGCACTGCTGATCGGCGTGTCGAGCGGCTTCGCCGCGGAAACATCCGTCAAAAAGGGGCCGCTCTACGCGACCCTGAAAACCAGCATGGGCGATATCGTCATCCAACTCTTCGACGACAAGGCGCCGAAGACGGTGGCGAACTTCGTCGGCCTGGCGACCGGAACCAAAGAATGGACCGATCCAAAGACGGGCGAGAAAGTGAAACGGCCGCTTTACAACGGCACGATCTTTCACCGCGTCATTCCGGGCTTCATGATTCAAGGCGGCGACCCGCTTGGTAACGGCACCGGCGGCCCAGGCTATCGGTTCGAAGATGAGTTTCACCCGGATTTGCGCCACACCAAGGGCGGCATACTCTCGATGGCCAACGCAGGGCCGAACACCAACGGTAGCCAGTTCTTCATCACGCTCGGGCCGGCGCTGCACCTCGACAACCGCCATAGTGTTTTCGGCGAATTGGTCAAGGGACAAGAAGTGGTCGTTGCGATTGGCGCGGTCTCCCGCGATTCTCGCGATCGGCCTATCAAGGATGTCGTTTTGAAGGAAGTCGTTATCACGCGCGGTAGCTATTAGTCTTCATAAACACGCGCCGGCAGCCCCGAATCCGCGTGCTTTGAATTACCGGGGCTTAATGATCAGGTGGAATTCGCTGTTCATTCCAAATCGTAGGGCACGCTCAGTTGTTCGCTGACATCGCGTAGTCCCTTGAGCACCGACGGCAGCAATGGGATGCCGTGTTCGGACCGCTCTTGGGCTGTTTCAAACTCAATTTCCCCGGCCACATAAACGCGCTCTTGGCCTTTGACGGGCGGCGTTGATCGCAGCTCGCGGA
>CAMLCX010000302.1 GCA_946478635.1 uncultured Pseudomonadota bacterium | reverse complement strand
ATCGGCAAGGCCATGGCCAAGCTGTTCGCTTCGGAGGGAGCGAAGATCGCCGTCATAGAAATGCACCAAGGACGCGGTCAGGCGGTTGTCGACGAAATCAACAAAAGCGGGCAGGAAGCGATGCTCGTGCTGTGCGATGTCGCCAAATCGAGCGACGTCAAAGAAATGGTCAAGAAAGTCACCGCCAAGTTCGGCGGCATCGATATTCTGGTCAATAACGCGGCGCTCACTGATCACGCCAACATTTTCGACAGCACCGAAGAGGAATTCGACAAAGTCATCGAGGTGAGTCTCAAGGGTCCCTACCTGGTCACCAAATACGTCGCGCAGCAGATGAGGGATCAAGGGCGGGGCGGCAAGATCGTCAATTTCGGATCGACTTCGGGCATGGTCGGGCGCTTCGACGGCATCGCCTACGCGGCGGCCAAGGCGGGTGTCATCAATATGACCCGGGCGATGGCCGTGCAGCTCGCCGAGTACAAAATTCGTGTCAACTGCGTTGTGCCGAATCGCTCGGGCTCACCGGTCGGCTACGACGATGACGTGGCCGGCAGCCGCACCGTGCAAAATCTCGCCGGGCGGCTGGGCACGGCGGACGATCAAGCCAAAGCGGCGCTGTTTTTGGTCAGCGACGACTCCGACTTTATCTACGGGCACCCTTTGCTCGTCGACGGCGGCGTCATGGCGACAGCGAATTTTCCCCGGGAGAATTTTCAGAAATAGTATCGAAGTGTTCAAATGGTTCCGACTCGCAGTGATTAATTCCCGCTCTCCGAGTCATTGGCTGTTCGAGTAGCGTAAATCCCCCTCGCCCTCCTTTTGGTAAACTAATCATGTGCCACATCTTCTTGGCTGGACACGGGGGTGCGGGAGCAGAAGGCTGTGGTTATCTATTCTCCTTTGGAAAAGGGGGATTTGATTGTGTGGTGGGGGAGGTTTCTTTGGCGCATAGGGCTGTCCTACGGGACACTGGGGCAGTATGAGGGCAAAAAATCTCCCCTGGCCCCTCTTTTTCAAAGCGGGGTAACGGATTTGCCACGTGTTGAGTGGTGGCCGAGATTCGGCTGTGTGTTTCACAGCCGTGTCCAGACGAAACTTATGGGTAACGATCAGTTTTGGCAAAGGGGGATGTCAATTCCCACGGTGCTATTCCGGAAAGAACGTTTGGGACAAGTAGTTTACTGCCTGCTAAGCCATTAGCGGTAGAGCGGCAGCGCCGCAATGCGGCGCTCGATCTCGGCCATCATTTTATTATACGGCGGAGCGCCGACGCCGCCAAAGCGCCTGATGAAGTCCCGCTCCGGCATGAACTCCGGCAAATCTTCCGTCGCCGGCATCAAGTCCCGCTCGACGACTCCGGCGCGCAAACGCTCTTGCAACCTGCGCGCTGAGGCGGAGTCCGCCGCGAATTCACCGAAACGGGTGCCGGCGCGGTCCGCGGCTATGTCGTTGAAGGAAAAGCCGCTGCCCTCGCGCGCATCGGCCAATTCCTTATAAAGCCCCACCGCATCGGACAGCGGTCCGCCGGCCTTGGCGGCGAGCGCCGCCGACACGATGAAGTGTTTGGGAAAGTCGTCGCGGCCGCTGAGCAGGACGCCATGCTTTTGCGGGCGCGGCCAGGTTTTGGCGCTGGGCAGGATGCCGGACAAATCCTGCCCGTTGACGAAAAGCGTGAGAACTAGAATTACCGCGCGGTTTTCCGCAACGGCATCGGCACCCTTGGAGCGTTCTCCGGCGAGCGCGAAGAGCGGCACGAGCAACTCTGTCAAAGAAGCATTGGGAGCTTTCAGAGACTTTGTGATCTCGACCAGACGTTGTTGATAGAGTCGCAGTCGCTCTTGATCGTCGGCCGGTAAAAGAACGGTCCGCAGCTTGTCCGGTAGATCCTTCTGCCATTCGTAGGTGAGCGCAACTCGATCGTCACCGATGGAGATCCTTTTTATAGCGCGGAGAAACGAACGCTGATCCGGCTCGTCTACTACAATTCCTAGCAGGCGCGGGATCATCCGCTGCGCCAACCAGGCAGGCACGGGAAGTTGACCGACGCGGAACGAGTCGAACCGCGCAAGCGCGCCGTCCTCCGCCAACTCCGATTCCAGGTTCAGGTAAATTCCCAAAGGCAATGCCGGCAGTCGCAGGCTGGCGCCGAGGTGCGCGGTGCCGCGCTTCAATTCGATGCGAGCGCCGCCGCCGGCGTACTGGCGCGCGAGATAATTCGCCGCGTCGTCGAGGTCCTTTTCGCTGACCGAGATCGTCCGGCGCGTGCCGCTTTTCAATTTGCGAGGATCGTTTTGGTCGAGAATGCGCTTGGCTCGTTCGATGCTCGCGGGCGTGACCTCGGCAGCGCGATTGATGCTTGGCTGGGTATCGACGGCGATATAAATGAGCGCTACGAGCGCGACCGGCAAGATGATGATCAGCGCCACTAACAGTTTGAATAGAAGTCGCATCGAATACCTCTAACAAAAGGTTAAGCGATGCGTGAGGCAATTGCGAATCGACGGGAAAATCCGGACGCAGTCTTATTCCGTCAATCGGTTGACTGAAGCGAGACTACGAAGTTCAGTCAGCGCAATTCGTTCTTCAGCCAGTTGACGATGGTCGGAAAAGTTTGCGGCGTCTGGCCCATGTGGCCGCCGGGAAAGACACGCGCGGACTTGGGCGAGCCATGTTCGAGCAAAATATAGAGATCGTCGATCGGCGTCTGCAGATCGTTCTTGCCGTTGACGACCAGCATGGGACAGCAGGGTTTGTCCAGCCAGCCTTGATCTTCGAGTGAGAGCTCCGACCAGGGTTTTAGTAGCTGGTCCAGGTTGTCGACGCCGAAGAGCCGGCAACGGGCAATGTCGTGATCCATTAAATAACTCTCCGCATTGGTCGATTCTCGCAGCCAGTGTTCCTGAAAAAAGTAGTGAATGCCGCCGCCCCAGACGATGGATGCGCGCAAGCGCTGCGCTTCGACGTGGGCCATCTTGGCCGCCCAGTAGCCGCCGAAGCTCCGTCCCATAATGGCGATGCGCCTGGGATCCACATCGGGACGCTTTTCCAAATAGTCGATGACGGCGCTGAAGATCGAATCCGCGGCCGGTGAGGCCTTGATCGGACACTCGCCGACGCCGGGCATATCGACGGCGCAGCTTGCCATGCCGTTTTTTTGCAAGCCTTCGTCATATTCATAACTCTCGGCTTTGAATGAGTCGATGCCGCCGAAGTTGATGACGACGGAATGTTGTTTCCCGTCCTTGGGGACGCGGAGGTAAATCGGAATTTTGCCGTCACGCGAGGCGATTTCGATTCGTTCGAGCGGCGGCTCGAAATAGTTGCCGGCCTTCTCGTACATCTCGAGGCTCTTGCGAAAGCACGCCGTTTTTCCGGGCGTGTGCGGCGTCGGATAGCGTCCGGTGGCGTAGTAGGCGTACGCTTGAACGTACGCGTCGCGGGCTTCTTGGAATTTTCCGGATTGTTCCAGCTGCGCGGCTCTTTCTTCGTAAGGCAACGCGACACGCGACCATTCTCTTGCCCAAAGTTCGGCATCTTTGCTCGTCAGATTTGCCAACACCGATTCGACATCCTCGCGCTTGGCCAGGCGGAATGTGTTGCGTTTTCCCGTGCGCTCGCGAACCATCGCTTTGATTTCATCGAGATTTTTGACTCGGCCCATGAGTCCCCCTGGGAAGAAGTCGTTCAAAAGGTTTAAGCCGTTCAAATCGTTCAAACCGTTCAAGCGGTTCGGAATGGCACGGTTCGTCTACTCCAGCTTGACCTGAACTTCAAGCCTGAACTGAAACCCCTCAGCCACATGAAGGACTTCCGTTCGTCCGCGTCAATCACTCGCTAGTCTCGGCGACCCTTGTTTCGCCGGGGATGCAGAGACGTCGTAGCGGGTGATAGTTTTCAGGAAAGAGCCCGATCCGCTTTCTCGGCGATCTTTTCCCGGGGATTGTCTCTCATGTTGGCACTGCCCGGATTTAATGCTATGGAAGACGCTATCCGCGATCTCGATCCGCGGATGTTGAACAGAATCCGTGGAGGAAGAGCCACCCAATATCCCTGTGCAGCGTCGCTCCCGTCATGGCTGAATTGCTTCAGGTCAAAAATTTGCAGACGTCGTTTTTCACGCCCGAAGGCGAAGTGCGTGCTATCGACGGCGTGAGCTTCGAAATCGACGAGGGCAAAACCATCGGCCTGGTCGGTGAATCGGGTTGCGGCAAGAGCGTCACTTCGCTGTCGATCATGCGTCTGATTCCCTCGCCGCCCGGAAGGATCGTCGGGGGAGAGATTAATTACCGCGATCGCGATCTTTTAAAACTTAACAATGAAGAGATGCGCAAAATTCGCGGCAATGAAATTTCGATGATTTTCCAGGAGCCGATGACTTCGCTCAATCCGGTCTTCACCGTCGGCAATCAGATCGGCGAAGCGATCCGCCTGCATCAGGGGCTCAGCAAAAAGGAAACACGCCAGAAGACCATCGAGATGCTGCGCCTGGTCAAGATCGCCGATCCGCAGTCGCGCGTCGATGCTTATCCGCACCAATTGAGCGGCGGTATGCGCCAGCGGATCATGATCGCCATGGCGCTCTCGTGCAATCCCAGCCTTTTGATCGCCGACGAACCGACAACGGCTCTGGACGTGACGATTCAAGCGCAGATTCTCGAGCTCATGAAAGAGCTGCAGCAGAAGATCGGCATGGCGCTTCTTTTGATCACCCATGATCTCGGCGTTGTCGCCGAGCAGGCCGACTACGTGGCGATCATGTACGCCGGCAAGATCGTCGAACGAGCGAACACCCGAGCGATCTTCAACCGGCCGTTTCATCCCTATACCGTCGGTTTGCTCAACTCGTTGCCCGGCGCCGGCGCGCTCAAAAAAAAGCGCCTCGATGCCATTCCCGGAGTCGTTCCGAGTCCGTTGAACCTGCCGAGCGGTTGCCGTTTCCGCGATCGCTGTCCGCGGGCGGCCGATTTGTGCGCGCAAAAAGAGCCCGAGTTGTTAGAAAAGGAACCGGGGCACACCGTCGCCTGCCATTTTCCCCACACCGAATCGCGGGAGGCTGCGCGGGTGGATGCTTAGGTCATAGTTTGCCGATATGAGCTTGTTAGAAGTCCGCAATTTAAAAAAGCACTTCCCCGTGGGCGACGGCCTCTTCTCGCGCAACAAGGGCGCGGTCAAAGCCGTCGACGGCGTTAGCTTAACCGTCAACGAAGGCGAGACGCTCGGCTTGGTCGGCGAATCGGGTTGCGGCAAATCGACTCTGGGCCGGGCGATCCTGCGGCTCATCGAGCCCAGCGGCGGCGAAGTCATTTTTCAGGGCAAGAATCTACTCGCGATGTCGCAGCGCGAGCTTCGCGATATGCGCCGGGAGATGCAAATCATCTTCCAAGACCCGTACGCGTCGCTCAACCCGCGCATGCGCGTCGGCGACATCGTCGGCGAAGGCTTGGAGATTCATAAGCTCGCCAAGGGGAAAGCCAAGCGCGACCGGGTGATGGAGTTGCTCCACCAGGTCGGCTTGCGCGAAGATCACTTTGGCCGGTATCCGCATGAGTTCAGCGGCGGACAGCGCCAGCGCATCGGTATCGCGCGGGCGCTCGCGGTCAACCCTAAATTTATCGTCTGCGATGAGCCGGTTTCGTCGCTCGACGTTTCCATTCAAGCGCAAATCATCAATTTACTGCAGGAACTTCAGGAGCGGTTGCGGCTTACCTATCTTTTCATCTCGCACGACTTGCGTGTCGTCGAACACATCAGCCATCGTGTTGCGATCATGTATCTGGGGAAGGTAGTCGAGATCGCCAATAGCGAGACCATCTACCGCGATGCCAAGCATCCCTACACCCGGGCTCTCTTGTCGGCGGTGCCAATGCCCGATATCAGCCAGAGAAAGGAACGCGTCATACTCGAAGGCGACGTGCCGAGCCCGGTGAACCCGCCGCCCGGCTGCGCGTTTCACCCGCGCTGCGCCTACCGCGAAGCGCTCTGCAGCCAGACCGAACCGCCGCTCGACTTCGACGCCAGGGGTCACGGCATCGCCTGCCACGTGTTTGGGCCGATCAGACGCGCTTGAATTGAACCCGTCACCGAGCGTTGCTCAGCCGATCTCGACCGCGCGCACATTTGAGCCCATCGCTGATCGTCTCAGTGCACGTGAGATGATTGCATCCGCCACGCGCGGACGCTGGAATCCGCGGCTCGACCTGTGATAACTAATCGTGCCGCGAA
>CAMLCX010000301.1 GCA_946478635.1 uncultured Pseudomonadota bacterium | reverse complement strand
GAAAGAAATCAACTCAACGCAGCAAGCTGCGGGGAATATGACCCACAGCGATTTAATTCTCGTCGAGCTTTTTCACTCGTTCGATCACTTCGCGCGGCTGGTCCATGAGTTCTTTATACAGGGCTTGGATTTCCTCACCGCTCGAAGGTTCCATGTCTAAGCGGGATTTGTTGACCTCCGCGATCAGATCCGGATCTTTCAAAGATCTGGCGTAAGCCTCGCGCAAAATTTTTACTCGATCGGCAGGCACGCCCGGCGGCGCCACCATCGGTCGTCCGAGCTCGTCCCCCGCCAGCACAACTCGCGCCAAACGGCGGCCTACTTCGGATGTTTTGTATTTGTCCATGAGCTCAAAGATAGTTGGAACCTCCGGCAACCGCGGGTCGCGCTTGGTGCCGGCTTGCACCAAATGACGATCGAAACCTTTTTTATCCCAGCTTAGAAACGGCTCCCTGCTGAAATGAACCGTAATTCGCGTCGCCCGGCAAATCACTTCACCGCGCTCCATCGCCAGATCCACTTCGCTGCCGCCCTTGTAGCCAAGCACGCGAGTGAATTTAGCGCCGACGGTCTCTTCCAATAGACGCGTTAACAGCGCGGTCTGATCCGCGGTCCCGGAGCCGCCGCATTTCGGCGATTCTTTGGCTTTGATGATGTCGTCTATCGACTTGAGTGGCGAGTCGGCGCGGCTATAGAGCATCATCTGGCCTTTTTCCTGGGAGCCGAGCCAGTTGAGTTTACCCACGTCGAATTTGACTTCGGGTTGGCTGACCATCTGCATCAGGTAGAGATGGGTCTGAAACATACCGATCGTCAAACCGTCCGGCTTGGCCACGCCATAAAGGTAATTGGCCGCAACGATCGAGCCGGCCCCCGGCATATTCTGCACCAGCATGTTGGGGTTGCCGGGAATGTATTTCCCCATCACTCTCGCCAACAGGCGGCCCCACAGATCGTAGAGCCCGCCGGGAGCTGAACCGACGACGACGGTAACATTTTTACCTTGATAAAAATTCGCCTGCGCAAACGTTTGCGCGCTGATGGGGACCACAAGAGCGAACGCGGCGAGAAAACCAACGGCGGCGAATTTTATGTTCCGTGAACCCATCACTCCATTACTCCGCTACTCCATCACTCCAATTCATCTTATTCCCGCCACCCGGTGGGCCGAAGCACCTTGCCCGGCAACGTGCCGGTCGGCGCGCCGTTTTCGATCACCACCTCGCCGTTGACAACGGTGTGGGGAACACCGGCCGCCCGCTGGATCATGCGCGTTTCATTGCCCGGCAGGTCCTGCACATACTCCGGCTCCAGTGTGTTGACGGTCTTGGGATCGAAAACGGCGACATCGGCGGCGAGACCCGGACGCAGCAAGCCGCGATCGCCAAGGCCGAAGATCGAAGCCACGCGAAAGGTTAATTTATGGACCGCATCCTCAAGACTCATGATGCCGTGATCGCGCACCCAGCGGCCGAGAAATGCCGTGCTGTAGCCGAACCGCGCATCGTAACCCATATGCGCGCCGGCATCGGACTGCCCGATCATCACGGACGGATGCTTGAGAATCTCGCATACCGCGTTCGGGTCGCCCTGGGTATTGATGTGCGCGAATCGCGCTTTGAGATCTTCTTCCAGGGACAGATCGAGAAAACAATCGAGGCCGTCTTTACCCTGGGCCTTGGCGACTTCTTGCACCGATTTTCTCTCGAACGGTTTATTTTTGTCCAGCCCGACATGATCGACGAAGACCACATCCCAGCGGCGTGGAAAAACCGACGGCGACTGATCTTCGATCGCCTCCGCGCGCAATTTTTTTCGCACCTCCGGATCGGCAAACATCTGCTTGCGCGCCGCCACGGGGCTGAACATGGCCGCCTTCCAGGTGGGAAATTCATCGAAGCATTGCGCATCGAGCAATGTGTAGCGATTCTCAAAAGGCTTGGCCTGCGTCATGGCGTAAATCGGCAGTCCTTCTTCCTTGAAAATACGCTGCGTGTTGGCGAGCATCTCCTGCCAAAAATTGGGCCGGCTCCAGCTGTGAGTGATGCTTTGCCACAACACCGGCCGCCCCGTGCGGCGCGCCATTCCCGCGGCGTAGGCGATGCGCCCGCGCGCATCCGCGCCGCCGCCGCTCAGTTGCACCACTCCGGCATTCATTTCGCCCAACACGTCCAGCAGCGATCCTAACTCCTCGTCGGATGCGAGCCGGCTCGCCACCGGCTTTCTGTCCTCGCGGATGTGACGTGGATTTTGATTGGTGGAAAAACCCACCGCGCCCGCTTCCATCCCGCGGCGGACGAGTTGCTTCATCTTGCCGACTTCTTCGGCGGTGGCCTGGCGCTCCACCGCGTCTTCGCCCATGACGTAGTGGCGCACGGCAATATGGCCCACCAGCGCCGCCGCATTGATGCCCAGCCGGTTGCCGAGCACGCCTAGATACTCGCCCGTGGAAGTCCACTTCCACTCGAACCCTTCTTCCAGCACCCGCCGGCTGATTGCCTCGACGCGCACAAAGCTTTTGATCACCGCATCGCGGTCTTCAGGCTTGGCCGGCGCCAGGCTCAAACCGCAGTTGCCGACAATGACCGAGGTCACGCCGTGGAAGCAGGACGAAGTGCCGAGCGGATCCCAGAGCAGCTGCGCATCCAGATGGGTGTGCGGATCGATAAAACCAGGCGACACCGCCAAGCCGTCGACGTTGAGAGTTCGTTTAGCGCCGTTCAAACGGCCGATCTCGACGATCCTGCCGTCCTTGATCCCGACATCGCCGTTGTAGCTCGGCATGCCTGAACCATCGTAAATTCGCCCACCTTTCAAAAGTAGATCGTACATAGCCGCTCCCTTTGTTTAGAGTCGCACAATCGAATCCGCCGCCATCGGTTGACCGCCTGAACGTTAATCGAAGTTTGTGACGAGCGTCAAGGGTTCGAGAAGCGTGGCTCGATACAATCGACGTTCCTTTGACCGCCAGGGCCGTGGACGACCGGCAACGTAAATAATCAGCCGATCTTCTGCGGGCTGAGCGTCGGCTCGTAGAGCATCTGGATGACGATACCGTCCGGATCGGCGCAGTAAAAAGACGCGCTGCCGTCGCGGTGAATCTTAAAAGGATGCACGATCATCACGCCTTGAGAACGAAACTCCATTTCAAGTTCCTTGACCCGCTCGATGCTCTCAACCACGAAACCCAGGTGATCGAGCTGCCTCTCCTCGGCGATTTTGAAAAAACGGTCTGACACTTCATGGATCGCGATGTTGTCGGAGCCCGAGGAAAGATAAACGTTCCGCGGATCCGGCTCCCAGACGACAGCCATGCCGAAAATATCTTGATAGAATCGCTTCGACCGCGCGACGTCGCGCACCTTGAGCGCGATATGACGCATGCCTTTAAGCCCGGCGAGTCCGCCCATGGCGGGACTATATCACAACGAGCGACAATTGCAGGCCGGCTAGCAGGCTGCTGTCACAGGCCGAGCGCCCGGAGCATCGTTGGAGGGTGCGACCAATCACCTCGCTTCAACGTACCAGAAACTGGAGTACTGGAGTGATGGAGTGATGCATTTAAAACCCGATACTCCAACACTCCATTTCTCGTGTGATGCCTTCGATGCAGTTTGCGGCGGGGTATTTCAATTTTTTCCTTTTGAAAAAGGGGAAGCGGAGATTTTTGGACCATCAACGTCGCTAGCGGAATTTGAGGAATTATGTTCTAAAGAAGATTGAGTTTTTTGTGACGCCATGGTCAAGGCAAAGAAAAAAACGCGGAAATTACGGCCTCACCTGGACATCCTTGAGGATATCAGCACCCTCATCAGCCATTCGCACGATTTGCAGGAGACGCTTGAGAGCATCGTTGCCACTGTCGCCGACCGCATGCAGACAGAGGTCTGCTCCATTTACATCCTCGATCGCGACAAACGTCGCCTGACCTTGCGCGCCACCAAGGGCCTCGATCCGGAATCGGTGGGCAAAGTGTCGATGGGCACCGGCGAGGGATTGACCGGTTTGGTCATCGAGAGAATGAAGCCGGTCATGGTTGCCGACACTCTCGCGCATCCGCGTTACAAATATTTTCCCGAGACCCACGAGGAGCATTTTCATTCTTTTCTCGGCGTGCCGCTGATCGAAAGACGAATGCCCCTGGGCGTCCTGGTCGTCCAGACGTCGCGGCGGCGCGACTTCTCCAGGGATGAAATTCGCCTGCTCACGGCGATCTCGAGTCAGGCAGCGAGCATCATCGTCCAGGCCCGGCTTGCCGAATCGCTCAAGAGTAAAGAGCAGGAGCGCAAAAGCTTTCAAAAGCGCATGAACGACGCCATGCGCAAACTGCGCTCCTACGAGGGCTATCGCCGGGACAAAGTGGTGAAATCCAAGCAGCACTGGCGCGGCCGCCTGGACGGCCTGGCGGCGTCGCCCGGCTTTGGCCGGGGCAAAGCTTTCGTTCTTCAACCGCGCATGGAACTGAGCGCGATCCAAAAGAAGAAATCGCGAAACCCGGAGCGCGAGCGTGAACGTTTTCGTGGCGCGGTGGAACGCGGCATTGAGCAAATCAACGTCGTCAAGCGCCGCATGAATCAATTGATCTCGAAAGAGGAAACCGCGATCTTCGACGTATACCGTCTGATCCTCGAGGATCCTGCCATTATCCAGCAGATCGAGACGCAAATTCTCAGGGAAGGCTACGCCGCCGAATATGCGGTCAAAGTGGTTTTTGAGCAGTATTTGACCTCCATCGCCAGCATTGAAGATGACTATCTCCGCGAGCGGACAACCGATGTCAAGGATGCCGCCCAAAGACTGCTGGAAAATTTAACCGGCATGCCGGGGCAGCAGTACGCGATTCCGGACGACGCGGTACTCGTCGCCGAAGATCTTTCGCCGGCGGACTTGAGCATGCTCGAAGGCGACAAATTCCGCGGCATCGCCCTGGCCACCGGCGGCGTAACCTCCCATGCCTCTATCCTGGCAAAGTCCTTCGAAATTCCCAGCGTGGTCGCCATCGAAAATCTCGCCGAGTCCGTCCATCCGGGCGACATGCTGATCATCGACGGCAACGCGGGCAGCGTGCACGTCAATCCAAACTCGGAAATCATCCGCGAGTACGACCGCCTCGAGCGCGATTACGCGGAATTGAACCGCGAGTTGAGCGGGCTTAAGAATCTCCCGGCAGAAACCACCGACGGCCACCGCGTGTCCCTGTACGCCAATATTGGTTTGTTAAGCGACGTCGCGTTCGCGCAGTTGCACGGCGCGCAAGGAGTGGGACTTTACCGCACCGAGATCCCGTTCCTGACCCATCGCGATTTTCCCAGCGAAGAAGATCAATACTCGCTTTACTCCAAAGTGGTCGAGGGCATGGTCGGCAAACCGGTGACCATCAGAACCTTGGATATCGGCGCCGACAAGTATCCATCGTATATGCGCAGCGTTACGGCCGAGCCCAATCCGTTTTTAGGCTGGCGCTCGATCCGTATTTCCCTGGAAGTGGAAGAGATCTTCAAAACCCAGCTCAGGGCGATTCTTCGCGCCGGCGATCTTGGCCGGGTGCGCATGTTGATTCCGATGATTTCAAGCCTTGAAGAAATTCTGAAGGTCAAAGAGATCCTCGCGGAAGCCAAAAGCGAGCTCGAACACGAAGGCACGCCTTACGACCGCCAGATGGAACTCGGCATCATGGTGGAAGTGCCGGCTGCTGTTCAGCTTGCCGAACGCTTTCTCCGTGAAGTGGATTTTTTGAGCATCGGCACCAACGATCTGATTCAGTATCTGTTGGCGGTCGATCGGAGCAACCGCAAGGTCGCGAGCCTCTACGAGCCCCTGCATCCCGCGGTCCTCTCCGCCCTGAGTTCGACCATCGAAGCCGGCAAGCGCCAAGGAAAGCGGATCGGAATGTGCGGTGAGATGGCGGGCGACCCGGTTAGCGCCATCGTGCTCCTGGGTATGGGCTTGGAAGAGTTCAGCATGGGCTCGCTCTACATCCCCGTGATCAAGAAAGCAGTTCGCTCGATCAGCTATCGGACCGCCAAAGCCACCGCCGAGATCGTTCTTAAAATGGATTCCATGGGCGAGATCAAGCGCTATTTGTTCAACCAAATGCGCGACCTGGGCATGATTGAACTGTTAGAAATGTATCATTAGTCAAACCCATCACCCCTACCTTTGTCCTTCCCCGTCGGAGACCGTGTCGCAATAGCGTTCATGGTTCGAGAGCCTCACCACGAACGCTGTTGCTCGATTGCGATATCAAC
>CAMLCX010000300.1 GCA_946478635.1 uncultured Pseudomonadota bacterium | reverse complement strand
GCCGTGTCGCGCTCTGGGTGGCGCCGAATATCGAATATTTTCATTTTGACATGCCGATCCGGGGGTCGGGCAGCAACCATACGCCGGACGTGCCGGGATATACGCTGCGCGATTACGGCTCGCGTGTGGGAGTGTTTCGCATCATGGACGTCCTGGACAAATACGATATCCGTGCCAGCGTTCTGCTGAATGCCGAAGTCTGCGAGCAACACCCGCCGATCATCGAGGAAGGCAATAAACGCAAATGGGAATGGCTCGGCCACGGCATGACCAACAGCGTCTCCATGCTCGATTATAAACCGGAAGAGGAGCGCGCGATCATTCGCAACGTCAAAGAGATTATTACCAAGGGCACCGGCAAAGCACCCAAGGGCTGGCTCGGTCCCGGTCTCGGTGAAACCGGCGATACGCCCGATCACCTGGCGGCGGAAGGGTTCGAATATGTTTGCGATTGGGGTAACGACGAGCAGCCGACGCCGATGCGCGTCAAGAGCGGCAAAATGATCGTCGTGCCCTATGAATTGGGCGTCAACGACATCCGCGTGTTTATCCGTGAAACGCACACGCCGGAGCAATATTACCGCATGGTGTGCGATCATTTCGATACGCTCTACAAAGACAGCGCCTCGGGCGGGCGCGTGCTCTGTTTGCCGCTCCACCCATTCGTCATCGGCATGCCGTTTCGGATCAATTATCTCGACAAGGCGCTGGACTACATGTGCTCCCACGAGGGTGTGTGGCGCACGACCAGCGGCGATATCGCGGAATGGTACTACAAGAATTACTATAAAGATCCGGGGCGATTTGCGGGGTAGCGGTCGAGAATGGGGAATCGCGGATTGAGGATAGCAAATGGGAGTAATGGAGTGATGGAGTATTGGAGTAATGGGTTTCGGAACAGACCGGACATTCCCAGCCGGAGCCGGTGTGTCTGATGGCTCGAATTTTTAACCCCGGCCCAACACTCCAGGACTCCAATACTCCAGCACTCCAACCCGCTGCTGATCATCAGGGCCGAGAACAAATTTGTCGAGGTTGCCCGCGCGTGTTCGGTTCGACTACTTGTCGCTCACTTCCACGGTCATGGAAACCGTCGAGCGAACGTCCACCGTGCCCGGTTCGACCGGCGTCGGCGCCGCGGCGACATCGGCTCGGGCGGTCATCGCCTGGCGGTAGATGGGCTGGATCGTGCGCTCACCTTCATTGACCGCTGTGATGCGGACAATCTTCAAACCGAGAGAAGAGGCTACCGCTTCGGCTTTGGCTTTCGCTTTGGCAGAAGCCATTTTCAGCGCTCCGAGCTGCGCAGACAATTCATCCTTCAAGGTAAAGACCAGCCGATTGACATTGTTGGCGCCCGCTTGCATCGCGCCATCGATCAGGCGACCGGCCAAGTTTAGGTTGGTGGTCTTGATCCGCAGCGTGTTGCTGGCGGTGTAGCCGACAATTTCCGGTTTGCCGCCCTGAGGGTAGCGATAGTTGGGGCTCAAAGCGTAGCCGCTGGTTTTTACCTCGTCGCCCTTGCCCAATTGCTTTTTAACTTCGGCGAGAACACGGGAGAGCCTCTCGGCATTTTCCTTGGATGCTTCCGGAGCAGTTTTGGCTTGGGTTACAACGCCGATGTCGATTTCCGCCTGGTCGGGCTCAGCGGAAAGCGTGGCTTCGCCGCTGACCGTGATCGACGGCGGCCTTGGCCGGTCGGTGCCCTGCTGGGCTTGAGCGGTTGATCCAAGCAGGACAATTGTGCCAAAAATTACCAGAAGCTTGTTCATAAAGTTCCTTTCGGCCGAACAGGCACCGAAGAGCCTAACGGAAATCACTGCTTCCGGCTACAGCCGGCGCGCCGCGATGGGTCGCAGGGTTAGACGACGTCAAGATGGAAAAGTTCACTGTCTTAATTCTAACATTTATATTGGCCGGCTGTGCGATGCATCGCGGCCAACTTGCCTGGCGCGTCAAGGATGTCGTGTTGGAAAAGGGTCCGACGGTGGAGTTTTATAAGCCGGACCGGCAAGTTGCTCTGACGATCCCGATCAGAACTGTGCAGGAAATGATGCTAGTCCATTTGCGCATTAGCCGTACAGCAGGCGTGCCGAGCGAGCTTTACATCGTCGACGGCGACGAGCCCAACGCCTTCGCGACCATCGTCAATAACGGGCAGCGGATGATCGGCATCAATGTCGGTATGGTGAAACTGATCGGCGGCGATGCGAATGAATATGCGGCATTGATCGGCCACGAAGCTGCTCATTGGGCAAAAGGGCACGTCGATGCCGGAAAGAGCCGGACGAACACGCTCGATGCCATCGGCATGGCGGTTGGAGTCGGTTTGAGTGCTGCCGGGGTGCCCGCAGCGGGGCTCATCAGCGGGTTGGGCGTCGATCTCATCGATTCATCGTTCGACCGCGATCAAGAGCGGGAAGCTGATGCACAGAGCGTCGGGTACCTGCTGGCGAACAACTACGACCCGTGGGCGGCGATCAAGCTGCATGAAAAATTCTTAAAAGTCGATCGCGGCTTGCGGCTGCCTTTTTTGTCCAGCCATCCGAGCAGCGAGGAACGTATCCAAAATCTCAAAGCGCTGATCGAGGCGAAAAAACCTCTGAGTAGCTTTTCGCCACTGCAGAGTCGCTCCATTGAGAATGGCAGCGAATGAATTGCGTGAGCCGACACATTCCTGCTAAACCGAGAGTGTGGAGACGGCAGCGCGGAGCGAGCAACAACTCAAGAGTCAGGGAATCTTTTACGGCTGGTACATCGTCGGGGTCGGATTTATCGCCAATGTGGCGACCTCCTTCGCGCTCGCCAGCACGCTCAGCATATTTCTCAAACCGCTGACCGCCGAATTGGGCATTTCCCGCGGCGTTTTTTCTTTGCTGCGCTCGGGCGAAGGCATCGTCGGCGCTTGCCTTGCGCCATGGGTCGGCACATTGGTCGACCGTCACGGCGGGCGCTGGTTGATGGCGATCGGCACGGCCATCGTCGGCGTCGGTTATCTGTTTCTTGGACACGTCACGAGTTTCGGCCAATTCGCCGCGATTCGCCTATCTCTGGTGACCGTCGGCGACGCGCTGATGGGTTCGCTGGTCGTCAACGTTGTCGTCGCCCAGTGGTTCGTGCGGCGGCGCGGGCGGGCGATGGCGTTCACGAGCATGGGCGTGGGCTTCGCCAAGGTTTGCATGCCTGTCGTAGTGGCCTGGCTTCTGCTGACATTCAGCTGGCGCGAAACCTGGATGATCTTCGGCGTGGTCACGATGGTTTTGCTCGTTGCGCCGGCTTTGCTTGTGATTCGCCGGCGGCCGGAGGACATGGGATTGTATCCCGACGGCGCGAGCGAGCCGCCAACGACCAGTGGTTCGCTCGCGGCAAGCGGAAAGTCCGGTGGCGAATTTTCGAGCGCCGGTTTGGATGTGATTTGGACGCGGACCGAGGCCGTGCGCACCAGCGCTTTTTGGTTGCTGGTCATCACGTTTGGCATCTCGAGCGTCGGCGTGACCGGGCTTAACCTGCATGTGTTTCCGTACATCACCGATATCGGTCATTCACCCGTCGTCGCGGCGACCGTGATGAGCGTGATCGCGTCCATGCAGCTGGCGTCGCCGCTCGTGTGGGGCCTGCTCGTCGAGCGCATGGACGCGCGCATCGTGGCGATGCTGCGCTTTGTGATTCAGGGAATTGGTTTGAGCCTGGCGATCTCGACGGGAAATATCTTTTGTCTCTACGCGGGATTTTTTCTTTATGGCATCGGATTGGGCGGCAATATGGTTTTGCCGGATATCTTGTGGGCGCACTATTTCGGTCGCCGGTCGCTCGGCAAGGTTCGCGGCTTGGGTTTGCTGATTTCTCAGGTGTTGGCGGCCGCCGGTCCGCCGTTTTTCGGTTTTCTGTTCGATCTGACCGGCGGCTATGGGCTGTCGTTCGCTCTGTTCGGCTGCGCGTTGGTCACGTCGGCGTTTTTGAGTCTGATGTTGCGGCCGCCAAGGAAGGCTCAATTGGAGTGATGGAGTGTTGGAGTAATGGAGTATTGGGGGTCCATCCGTACCCATCACTCCACCACTCCAGTACTCCATCATTCCAATCTTCTCCTGTCTTGCCGCCATTCGTCAGTCTCTGATAGTAAGAAGCCAATTCGTATAGAAAGGATCTCGTCATGATCATCGACGTTCACAATCATATCGTTGCCGGAGAGCAGCTGCAGACCTTTCAAGCCGGCTTGATCAACAGCGCGGGGTTTCATCGGCCGCGCGGAACGGTGGTCACCGAAAAGCATATTCAGGAAGCCAAATGGCACGGCCATCGGCATTCAGAAGTATTGGACGAGGTGGGAACGGATTTCGCGTTTATCTCACCGCGCCCTTACACGATGATGCATTCGGCAAAGCCGGAGAAAATCGTCCACTGGTACTGCCAGGCGGTGAACGATGCTTTGGCCTTGCAGGTCAAGATGGAGCCGAAAAAATTTCGCGCCATCGGCGGCCTGCCGCAAAACGGCGGGGTGGCGGTAACCAACACGTTCGACGAGATCGATCGCTGCATCAATGATCTCGGTTTCGTCGGCATTATGATCAATCCCGATCCCGGCGAAGGCGACGGCATGACGCCGGCCATGGGACAGGAATATTGGTACCCGCTCTACGAAAAGATGGTGAAGATGGATATTCCCGGTCTGGTTCATGGGGCGAGCTGCAAAAATCCACGCGAGTCCTTCCACGGCCATTTCATCACCGAGGAGAGCATCGCGATCCTGTCGCTGGTCGATTCCAAAGTGTTTCAAGATTTTCCCAAACTGAAGCTCATCATTTCGCACGGCGGAGGCTCGGTGCCTTACCAGGTCGGACGCTGGCGCTCACAGCTGCGCGGTCCGAACGACACCGAGACTTTCGATCAGCGGCTCAAGCAGCTCTATTTCGATACCGCGCTTTACAACGTCGAATCACTGAAGCTGCTTTTTCGCATCGTTGGTCCGGAACGGTGTCTCTTCGGCACGGAGCGACCCGGCGCCGGCTCCAAGACCGATCCCCGTACGGGCAAATGGTACGACGACGTGCGCCCGAATATCGAAAGCATTCCCTGGCTCACGGCTGACGACAAGGCGAAGATCTTCGACAAGAACGCGCTGCAAGTGTTCAGCAGATTCAAGCAATAGGCGCAGACGCAGTTTCGAGGTACGAGTTTCGGGTTTGTAGGATGGGTTAGCCGCGTCGAGCGCCGTAACCCATCGTTTCTTGTTCGTGCGGAAAATGCGATGGGTATCGGCTTCGCCTCCACCCATCCTACGTGTTTGAGCAAAGACTTCCGAGTGACTATGGCAACGCTTCGCCTCGATTTGAACGATCTCCCGCCCGACCAGCAGGTCGATCGCCTCAAAGAGCAATATTTGCGCTTGTGTGGCACAGGATCTGAAGTCCGTGCGCGCGTCGGCGAGCTGCCGGTGCGGCAGTATGTTTCCATGTTGGAGCGCGGCTATCGCGTTGCGCTCGAACGGGAAGGCGAGAATTATTTTCTAGTTGTTCGACCCGACGGCTCCACGCCGCGTTTGGGTTTACGCGGCGCGCATTCCGTCACTTGTCATGCCGACGGTCGGGTTTACACCAACACGACGGAGAATCGCGTCGCGGTGATCGACGGTGCGACGCGCAAAGTTATTAAACATATTGCCGTCGGCGACGATCCGTCGCATTTGGAATTGGCGCACGATGGCAAGCAGCTTTACGTCGCCAACAGTCGGTCGAACGATGTGACGATCATCGACACCGTGAACGATCGAGTGATTGCGACGGCACCGACGGGCAAGCGGCCGCTGCTGCCTTGCGTTGCGGCCGATGGGGATTCCATTTACTTGCCGAGCGGACCCGATGAATCGGTAACCGTTCTTGGCGCCGATGGTGAATTCAAGAAAACGGTTCCCGTCGGTTTAGCGCCGCACGACATCGCGGTTTCGCCGGATAGTCGCTGGGCTTATCAACCGAATTCCGCATCCCATTCGGTGACCGTCATCGACGGCAAAGATTATTCCATCGTCGGTGAAATCAAGGTTGGTTTTGGGCCAGGACATATCGCATTCGATCCTGAGAGCCGCTTCGCTTACGTTGCCAATACAATTTCGAATGAGGTGACGGTCATGAACACTGGCAATCACGAAGTCGTGGCGACGATTCCCGCCGGCACCGGCGCGCATTTGCCGGCGCTGAGTCACGATGGCCGATACGGTTACGTGGCGAATTTCGCGGCCGATAGTTTGACGGTTTGGGATTGTAAAGATCGCC
>CAMLCX010000299.1 GCA_946478635.1 uncultured Pseudomonadota bacterium | reverse complement strand
GGATAGAGCCGCCGTGCATTGTCGTTAAGAATTTTGCGCTTGACGGCATCGCTGAGCCCTGCGTGATTGACAATGGGCTCAGAGGCGCCGGGCCAGCGGCTGTCGAAGTGGCTATAGTCCGAAGCGAAAACGATCCAGTCCGCGCCGATGACGTCGATCACGTGCGCGAGCTCTTTTTCATCCGCTTCGCAGGAAAAATAAAGCTGGCCGCGCTCCAGGAGCTTGCTGGGTTCGGTCTTGAGCGCGGGTAGTTGCACGCCGAGCACTTCATAATGCTCGTCCATGCGCTCGAACCAATAGGGCAGCCAGCCGCACCCCGATTCGAGGAAAACAAATCTCAGCTTTGGAAAACGGTCGAGCACGCCTTCGCCGATGATGACCGAAAGCGCGATCATCTGCTCGAATGGATGGCCGAACAAATGCGTGTAAAAAAACTTTTCCACCCGATCGGTGCCGACGGCGTCCGAACCGTAGCGGCCGAGAAACATGTGGACGCAAATTGGCACGTCGAGACGCTGGGCCGTCTCATAGAGAGGGAAATAGTAGGAGTCGCCGAGATGGCGGCCCTTCACGTTGGGGAAGAGCGACGCCCCGACGAAACCCAGTTCTTTGACGCTTCGCTCTAATTCTTCCACGCTGGCACGAATATCTTGTTGCGCCAATGCAGAGGTGCCCTTGATGCGTTGTCGATTCGCGGCGCAATACTCGGCGAGCCAGGTGTTGCGCGCAACGGCGAGAGCGGCGGCCAAACCGGCGTCATCCAATGCCGGCAGCGTTCCCGAGAGGCCGGCGCCGAACAGCACTGCGGCATCGATCCCCTCGCTGTCCATATCGACCAGGCGCGCGTGGGGATCGGTCATGCCGGGACGGCGCGGATGGGGCCGGTTATAGGGACCGCCCACGCCGATGCCTAACCCGCCGGGCCTCGGCCACGGTTTGCCCTCGATGATGGTGCGCAGTTGGCCGTTGCCACTCGGCCGGCGCTGTGGAGCCTGATCTTTGTATTTTTCGGGAAGCCGCTCTCTCCAATCGATGTGATTTTCCTCCAGGTGGCCATCGGCGTCGACGGTGGGAAATTTGACGGGCATGAATGCTCCTTCAACTCGTTATGTATCCAAAAGGGTGGGGTAAAAAACGTCGCCGATTTTTGCCAGATTCTGTGTCAAGCCCTGTTCGTGGGAGCTGTGAAAAAGCAGTTCCAGCATGCGGCGATTCCTGGAAATACCGAACGGGAAAGGGTCGTCGCCAAATAAAACGGTTTGCTCGGAGCGTTGCAACGCTTCGAAATAAAGGTAAGCCGGAGCGCCGAAATTATTTCGCTCGTAGGCCGTTTGTTTGCTCGCAGTAAAAAGCTGCAAGACTTCGGCGGCCAGCCAGGGATGCTCGTCGAGCACACGGCGCTGGGCGACGATTACGTGGTTCGCCGGAACCACGCCGGTCTTTTGAAAAAACGCTTTGACGACAGCCGCGCCGCCGTCGGCGAAAAGTTTTTCTATTCGCGGGTTGCCGTCGAGGGGCGTACCGCCGTAGCGATCGATGTTAAGTTTGAAAAGCTTCGGATCGTGACGCGGGGCAAAGCCATAGGCGGTGTCGATTTCGCCATGATCGAGCATTCGATCAAAAGTCTGATCGGCGGTCAGCCAGGTGAGGGAAACTCCCGGCGGCGGCCTGGTGTCGATGTTGAGCAAGCCGCCGTGACTTAGATCCTTGGTTCTGCCGATGAACCAGGAGATCTCATGCGGCTCGATTGCGTGCAAGTCGCGCAGAAAGACGCGAAACCACAGAGCGGCGGTCATGACGTAGTCGGGCACGCCCACGCGTTTGCCGCGAAGGTTTTGCAAACCGTGAACGCCGCTGGCGGTATTGATGTAAAGCCCAAGCCAGACAAAGGCTTTGGCCGGAAAGATGGGCAGCGCGCACCACTGCCAACGATTGCCGGTTGCTTTCTCGCGGGTGATCAGAAATTCGGATATCGACATTTCGAAGACATCAAATTCGTCGTTTTTTAAATTTCTGTAGAAAAGCTCCGGCGGCGTCGTGACGGTAATGTCGAGATCGCATTTCGCGGACTTGATGGTGCCGTCGACGAGCGGCTCAAAACGGGGATTCTTGGTCAGTCCGACTTTGAGTTTTAGCATGCTTCAGATATCTCCATTGGTCTTGCTGGCTTCCTGTCATACGACGAGGTTAGAATAGGGTCAAACACTCCTTCCGCCTTAGAATGACGCGGCAGATCTCGCATAGCGCTAATCTCTTCCAGCAGGGTGTTTCAGAAATTCAATGAACTACCCCCAGCAAGCTGCGGGGTATCAGAAGAATGCGATGGAAAGACCCCAAGGGCGTCACCCCCGAATGTCTCAATCGGGGGTCCAGTTCGGGATTCGCCTGTGGTGAGCACGGTCGAACCACCGCTAAACACATGCGGGAATGACGGACTTCGGATTGAGCGTTGCGAAGACGCAGCAAGCTGCGGGGAATGAACCCTCGGCGATTCAACAAGTCATTTGTGCTTGTGCCACGGGGTGAAAACCAGCATCGGGTAGGGGCGGGTTTGAAACCCGCCCCTACATTTTTATCGTGCGCACACAGCAGCATCGAAGCGGCGCGACATAAGGACCTCAGGCGGGCGCGTCGGCCGTTTCGGACTGCTCTTACGAGCCATGCGGCGTCACTCGTTCTCCAGGTTCCTCGGTGGACTTTGCGGGGCTCATCAGGTATGAGGTCAGTTTACGAGCGAAATTTGTCGGAGGTTTGTGCATGAAAATTTGTCATTACAACCACAATCAGGCAGGCGTGGTCGTCGGCAATAAAGTGATCAATATCGGCGATGGGCTAATCAAGGCCGGACTCGCACGCCAGGGCTATACCATGCTCGAAATTATCGACGCGCTGGCGAACAATCCCGCCGCGATGCAAATCGCGCGGGACGCGGCAAACAGCAGCGGCGGCGAGGATTTGCTTTCGGTAAGATTGCTCGCTCCGATCACCAATCCGGGCTCGTTGTGGGCGGCGGCGGCGAACTACTACGCGCATCGCGCGGAGATGGTTGACCGCATGGGCAGCGCCAATAAAGAAATTAAGAATAAAGATGACCTGATGGCGGAATTTTTCCTCAAAACAACTTCGTCGATCATCGGTCCCGGTGACACGATCCTGTTGCCCAAGATCTCCAAGCTCGTCGACTTCGAGTGCGAGCTGTGCGCCGTGATCGGCAAGCGCGCGCGCAAAGTGAGCGAGGCACAGTCGCTCGAGCATGTGTTCGGTTACACGATCTGCTGGGATATCAGCCAGCGCGACCCGTGGGGCAAGGGGATGCACAATACGCGCAACATTCGCAAAGGCTTCGATACCTTCAGCGCTCTGGGCCCCTGGATTGTCACGCGCGATGAAATAGACGAGCCGCAAAATCTCTCCATAAAAGTCTTGCAAAACGGCAAGGAAGCGATGATCGCGCACACGAGCGACATGATCTGCGGCCTGCGCGAGCATATCCGCTTTTTGTCGAGCTGTCTGACCTTGCGCCCGGGCGACTTGATCACCACCGGCACGCCCGCCGGCGTGAGCAAGCTCAACCACGGCGACTATCTGCATGGCACGATTGAGAAGATCGGCAGCATGGAGCTGCATGTCAAGAACGACGAATAGAATTGTAATTTTTTCAGGAGTCTTTTATGCCCGCAGCGCCCAAAGCCAATCCGCCCATTCGCACCCTGCTCGGTCCGGGTCCGAGCCCGGTGAATGCCCGCGTGCTCGAAGCCCTATCGCTTCCCGTGGTCGGCCATCTCGATCCTAAGTTTTTGGAGATCATGGATCAGAGCATGGCCATGTTGCGGGAAGTTTTTCAGACGAAAAATCGTCTCGCCCTGCCGATGTCCGGCACCGGCAGCGCCGGCATGGAGACCTGTTTCGTCAACCTTGTCGAGCCCGGAGACAGCGTGCTGATCGGCGTGAACGGCGTCTTCGGCACGCGCATGGTCGACGTCGCGCAGCGCTGCGGCGCGCAGGTCGACACGGTGGAGGCTGAATGGGGCACGGCGCTCGACGCGCAGAAGTTCAAAACCGCTCTGGCGCAAAAAAAATACAAAGTCGTCGCTCTCGTCCACGCCGAGACCTCCACCGGAGTGCTGCAGCCGCTTGATGACATTGCCAAGCTCGTGCGTGAAAGCGGCGTGCTATTTCTGGTCGATGCGGTAACGTCGCTCGGCGGCGCGCCGGTCAGGGTCGACGAGCTCGGCATCGACGCTTGCTACAGCGGCACGCAAAAATGCTTGGGGTGCCCGCCCGGCCTCTCTCCCGTGACCTTCAGCGAGCGCGCGGTGGAAGTGATCCGCAATCGCAAAGTTAAAGTTCAGAGCTGGTATCTCGATCTTTCGATGATCGAAAAATATTGGGGCAGCGAGCGGGTGTACCATCACACTGCGCCGATCTCGATGAACTACGCCCTGCACGAGGCGCTGCGCCTGGTGCTCGAAGAAGGGTTGGAAGGATGCTGGAAGCGTCATCGGCAGGTGCATGAAACCTTTGTTCGTGAGATGCGCAAGCTCGAGCTCGAACCGGCGGTGGCCGAGCCGATCCGGGCGCCGATGATCAACGCCGTCAAGATTCCCGAGGGTGTCGACGATCCGAAAGTGCGCCAGCGTCTGTACGATGAATTCAACATCGAAATCGGCGCCGGCCTGGGTCCGCTCAAGGGCAAGATCTGGCGCGTTGGTCTGATGGGACATGGCGCGCGGGTGGAAAACGTCGAGATCCTGGCGAAGGCGCTGAAGCAGTTGATCTGAAACGGATCGCTACCGCGAGAGCCACGCCGGTTTTGTCTAGAGTCTCGAGTCCAGAGTCTCGTGTTAAACCCGAGACTGAAGACGTTGGACTCGCTAGGAGCGTCAACTCGTTCATCGCCTCCGCCATGGTCAATATTGTCTGAAAGAAGAGTTTGCTCGGATAACGCTTCTGCTGAAAAACCCAATGAATGCTTCGACTAGGCTCAGCATGAACGGAAATGCTGCAATGATTTCCACCGCTGCACCGTTCGTCCTGCGGCTCTCGAAGGATGAACGGTGGGTTTTTCAGCAGGTCAATAATCGAGTTGGAACCCTAAACGCCACACGGCCGCCGTGCCGGCCATGTGGCGTAATCGCATAACAGGGATCTGGACAGGTTATTTTACTGGTGCGCGACTTCGGCTGGGGCCACGAACTCTTTGCGGATGAAGCCGGTCGGTCCACTGGCTGTGGTACGAACCTCCAACCAGTCTCCTTGTTTGCCGAGCACGGTAACTTTTGTGCCGATCGTTAACATCGTCAAGGTGACAGCGGAAAAATTTGGGTTCTTGCGCAGCGACGTGGCATACCTGAGTTGAAATACTTTGGGCTCGGATTTCGCGGCAGCGCGCGGGGTCGTTGGCGCGAAAGCGGGAGTTTGCGCCGTTTTGACTTGCTGCCCCGGCAATGTGTTGCCCGGCGCCTTTGCAATGGATGGATAGTTGCCCAATGTTTTTTCCCACTGCAGGAGCGTCGTGATGTCCATTCCCTCATGCACGAAAAGCAGCGGGCATGTGACCTCCACGCTTTCGCTAACAACTTGGTTGAACGACCACTTGGAGGCTTCGCCAACGACCGCATTCTTGAATTCGCCGTCGCTAACGCGCGATGAAAGCTCTCGCACCTGACTCACTTCGCCCGCCGGGCTAACGCTCAACTGCAAAACAAGCGCGCCGGCGAGCGCCGGATTGTTGGCGACCTCTTGACGATACATTTCTCGAATTCCAATTAATTGGCTCTCGATGCGGGCAGCGACAGCATTTGCATCAAGGCCGCCGTCCTTTGCGCTCTTGACCGCGAAGCCGAGATCCCGAGCGAAAAAGACCATGTTCCCCAACGCGAAATTCGTGGCTCGAACAGGTCTTTGGCTATTCCTCACTTCGACCGAATTGACCTTGGCAATCGCATCCTTTTTGGGAGATTCTGTACCTATGCCGTAGCCAAAGTACACAACTCCCAAGCCAAGCACGCAGCTTGCGATCCCGACAATCCCTTTATAGCTTACAAGCCAGTTCCGATTTGTCGTCATGATCGGTTGTTACACTCCTCGTCACGATTTTTGAATCACTGCTCTAGTTAGCAAGTTTTATACCCCATACCAAATTGCCATTGACGTAAAAGAGCAATCTTGACGCCCTTGTCGCCCTCGCTGAAACATCAGCGCACTTTTAGGAAGAGCGAGTAAGGGTATTTGGCGCGAGTGTCCGCGAATGTCACGACGGATTCGA
>CAMLCX010000298.1 GCA_946478635.1 uncultured Pseudomonadota bacterium | reverse complement strand
TCCTCCTCTTCACCCCGCCCTTTGATCTCGCGAGCCCGGACCCGGGCTACATCAAAGGATACTTGCCCGGCGTCCGCGAAAACGGCGGCCAATATACTCATGCGGCGATCTGGTCCGTCATTGCCTTCGCCGTGCTCGGCGACGGAGATAAAGCCGGCAAACTTTTTTCGCTCTTGAACCCGATCAATCACGCGAATACCCGCGCCGGCGTTTTCCAGTACAAAGTCGAACCGTACGTCATCGCCGCTGATATTTATGCCGAACCGCCACACGCCGGCCGCGGCGGCTGGACATGGTACACCGGATCCGCGGGTTGGATGTATCGGGCCGGGATAGAGTGGATTCTCGGCTTTCGGGTGCGGGGCACGATGCTTTATCTCGACCCTTGTATCCCACGCACATGGAAGGGCTTTGACATCACATTTCGCTATCACTCAGCGCGCTACGAAATCACCGTTGAGAACCCCCAGGCGGTTACGCGGGGAGTATCGTCTGTCGAATTCGATGGCGCAGCGCTCCCACGCGACAGCATGTCTATCCCCCTCGCCGATGACAGTGCAACGCACCATATACGCGTTGTTCTTGGGTGAGAAGCCATCTAAGGCTCCCAATAATTAACCTATGCCTGCGACGGGATGTGCCGGCCGTTTAGAAAAAAATTTTAACGGGAGCCGGTTCACTATTATCATGTGACCAGGGCAAACAATTTGGGGGTTTTATCGGCGATCCGGAGGGACCTGACCAGCTTGATTTCCACGGGCTTTGCATGTTTACTGAGCCACATGAACATACTCGAACTCACTGTAAACCAACTCAAACGGGCTGCGGCGATTAAGGAACAAATCGAGGAGCTAGGCAAAGAGCTGCGCAGCATCTTCGCTGGGCCGGGGAAATCCGCGGCCGCGCCAGAGAAAAAGCGGACCATGAGCGCGTCGGTGAAAAGGAAGATCGCCGCTGCTCAAAGAGCAAGATGGGCAAAGGTTCAAGGTAATAAACCAGCGACGCCTTCAGTCAAAGCCGCTGCCAAAGCCAAGAAGAAGACCATGAGTCCGGCGGCCAAGGCGAAGTTATCGGCCAAATTAAAGGCTTACTGGGCGGCGAAGAGAGCCGGTAAAAAGTAGTCCCGGAAGACTTTCCAAATCGGCCAATTCGCCGAGTCAGTGGCGATAGCCCTAGCTTCTTCATCCTGGCGATAGTCACTCCGATGTGACTCCAATCCGATAACCGGCCATCAAATCCATTTTGGTTGGACGCGGGCTTGTGGGTCGTGTCCCCATGATAGTAACCCGCACAGTCATTAGCCTCGTTGAAACTGCACCGGATTTCCCAGGGGTTGCGGGGCTGAGGACGCCTCCCTCAAAGATCGCTGGCGTACCCAAGACTAATGGCTGAAACTCAAATTGAACCCGTCTCCGGGTTTCTCAATTACGTCCCTGTGCCGCTGGCGTTTGGCACCAGCGGCCTCCGCGGTTTAGTCAGAGACATCACCGACCTCGAAGCCTATATCAACGTCAAAGCGACGCTTCGCTACCTGTTAAGCATCGGCGACATTTCCTCGAACAGCATTGTGGTTCTCGCCGGCGACCTGCGGCCGAGCACCGATCGCATCATGCGCGCTTGCGCCCGAGCGATCATCGACTCGGGCTGCGGGGTGGAGAACGCCGGCAAGATTCCGACGCCCGCATTGATACTCCACTGCATTGCCAAGCGACGCGCCGGCGTGATGGTGACCGGCAGTCATATTCCCTTCGATCGCAACGGCATTAAAATCAATAGAAGCGTCGGCGAGATATTGAAGTCGGACGAAGCCGGTATCATCCGTGAGGTCGAGAACGTGCGGCGCGAAGAATACAGCCGTAACGCGGCGACCTCCGCATTCGACGGCGCCGGAATGTTAAAATCCGCGCTCGAGTTGCCGCCGCTCGATGGCAGCGCCGAAGAAGGTTACGTGCGCCGCTATCTTGATAGCTTTGAAACTGGCGGCCTCTCCGGTCTGCGGGTTCTCGTCTATCAGCATTCGGCGGTGGGGCGCGATATCCTGCCGCGGATACTCCAGGCGCTTGGCGCCGTCGCGCTCGCCGCCGGACGGAGCGAAACGTTCATTCCCATCGATACCGAAAATATCACCGGGGAACAGCTCGATCGTTTGGAAGAACTCGCGGTCGCTGCCGAAGCGGGCGGCGGACCGCTTGACGCCATCGTGTCGACAGACGGCGACTCCGATCGGCCGTTAGTCACCGCCGTCCTGCCTGCCACCGGCGTTAAACCCGGAGGCCGGCGCGTGCGCTTTTTACCCGGCGACCTCCTGGGCCTCGTCGTTGCCGAATATCTGCGCGCGGATGCTGTCGCTGTTCCGATCAGCTCCAACGATGCGGTCGAGCGCCGCTTGCACGAGCACAAGATTTTGCTGGAGAAGACCCAGATCGGCTCGCCCTATGTTGTCTCCGCTCTCGACAACTTGGCCAACGTCGGGACGTACGAACGTATCGTTGGCTGGGAAGCCAACGGCGGGTTTTTGACCGGCAGCGAGATTGGGTTAAACAAGGCGACCTTGGCGGCGCTGCCGAGCCGCGACGCGATGCTACCGATCCTTGCTAATTTGTTCGCGGCCGCCGAGCAAGGAATCGGATTATCCACTCTATGGGATCGCTTGCCCGCGCGCTTCGGACGGGCTGGTTTAATCGATAACTTTCCTGTCGCCGCGAGTCAGTCGATCCTGGCAAATCTGATACCGCCAGGCGACGTGATCGAAGTGGAATTCGAGAGCGCGGGCTCTGTTCTAGATCGCAGCCGGGCGGGTGCCAGGCCCAGTCCGTTGGCGGCAGGACGCGCGGAAGAATGGCGGCAACGCAAGGCGACTTTAACACGTTTCTTCACAGCCGCCCTCGGATTCGGCGACATTGCGCGCATCAACGTTCTCGACGGTGTGCGTGTTTATTTTCACAACGGCGACGTCGCGCACATCCGGCCGTCGGGCAACGCGCCGCAACTGCGCATCTATGCCAATAGCGACTCCCAGGCGCGCGCCGATGAAATCGTCGAACTCGCGGTGCGTGAACCTGATGGAATTTTGCGCGCGCTCGAGCGGGCATTTACTGGCGTTACGACGGGTACCTAGTGTCCTGGAACTAAAGTTCGTTTAACAATGCAGCACGTCGCAGTGGCTAAAATCACGCCCAAATCCCCCTTGATCCCCCTTTTCCAAAGGGGGAATTATTCTCACCCCTCTTTGGAAAAGAGGGGAAGGGGAGATTTTTGACCCGAACGCCGTAGCAATTATTCAACGAATTTCAGATACGCCACACTGGTTGAGTGTACCCGTTGATTCGCGTCTGGATCGAAAGAACCCTTCGACTAAGCTCAGGGTGAACGGTCGAGGTACCGTTCGTGCCGAGGCTCTCGAAGCATGAACGGCGGATGCTCATCTGCTGTTACACTACACTAGCGGGGAACCCGGCCGGCCAAGGGACCGGCGGGTTCATTTGTCAGGAAAGCGACCGCGCCGCGAGTCTTTCACCGGGGGAATAACCGCTCGGGGCATCAGCTTCGAGGGCAAGGCGCAAAGCTTCTTCGGCTGTTTTCAAAAACTCAAAGCGTATCCCCTCGCGTCCCGACGGAGAAATTTCCTCCAGGTCCTTTCGGTTCAACTCGGGCAGCAAAACACTGGAAATTCCGGCGCGCTTTGCCGCCAGCATTTTTTCTTTGATGCCGCCCACAGGGAGCACCAGACCGCGCAAGCTGATCTCACCGGTCATGGCGACATCTTTGCTGATGCGCCGTCCGGTCAACAGCGAAACGAGAGCGACAAAGAGCGTCACTCCGGCGCTTGGACCGTCCTTCGGGATTGCGCCCGCGGGGATATGAATGTGCAAATCGTTAGTCCTGAAAACTTTAGAATCGATTCCCAACGATTCCGCGCGAGACTTGACGAGACTCAAAGCGGCCTGTGCGCTTTCTTTCATCACATCGCCGAGTTGGCCGGTTAATATCAACTTGCCGTCGCCGGCCATTTTCGTCGCTTCGACAAACAAAATATCGCCGCCAAACTGAGTCCACGCCAAGCCCGTGGCCACGCCCGGCAAACTGGTGCGCAACGCGATCTCGTTGAAAAACTTTTGCGGTCCCAGGAAGGTCGGGATGGATTCCGCCTTGATCGCGACCGGTTCGTTGATTCCTTCGGCGACGCGCGTCGCCACATTGCGGCAAACGGCTCCCAACTCGCGCTCGAGTTGGCGAACCCCGGCTTCGCGCGTGTAGGACCGGATAATTTCCCGGAGCGCGCCGTCGGTGAAACTAATATTTTCCGGTGTTAGCCCATTTTCAGCAGTCTGCCGGGGAACGAGGTAGCCTTTGGCGATGGCTAACTTGTCTTCCTCGATGTAGCCCGGTAATTCCAAAATTTCCATGCGGTCGCGCAGCGGGCCTGGAATCATATCCAGCACGTTCGCCGTGGCGATGAACAGGATTTGGCTGAGATCGAAGGGCAGCGCGATGTAATGATCTTGAAAGGTCGCATTTTGCGCGGGATCAAGAACCTCCAATAAAGCCGCCGATGGGTCGCCATGAAAACTAGCGCTGAGCTTATCGACCTCGTCGAGCATGAAGACAGGATTACGACTGCCGGCTTTTCGGAGTCCCTGGATAATGTTACCCGGAAGCGCGCCGATATAGGTGCGCCGATGCCCGCGAATGTCCGCCTCATCGTGGACCCCGCCCAGGCTTTGGCGCACAAACTTACGATTCATCGCTCGCGCGATGCTCTGTCCGAGCGAGGTTTTGCCGACGCCCGGCGGACCCACCAAGCACAGGATTGGGCTTTTCCCGCGCGGCATGAGTTTACGAACAGCGAGAAATTCAATGATCCGTTTTTTCACTTTTTGCAGGCCGTGATGGTCGGCGTCAAGAATCTCGCGCGCCTTGGGCAGGTCGATCTCCTCCTCGGTGAAGTTGCTCCATGGCAATTCGACCAGCCAATCGAAATAAGTTCGCAACAGCGAATGTTCCGGCGCCGCCTCGGGAATGCGTTCTAATCGAGACAGTTCTTTAAGCGCTTCCTTTTCTACCTCAGGAGGCATTTTGGCCTCCATAAGTTTTCTTCTTAATTCTTCAACCTCGGCATCCTTGCCGTCCTCCTCGCCCAGTTCTTTTTGAATTGCTTTCAACTGTTCGCGCAGGAAATATTGGCGCTGGGACTTATCCATGGAGTCTTTCGTTTCAGCGCCGATCTTTCTGCTCAGTTCCAGCAGTTCGATCTGCCGGGCCAACTTTTCGGAAACCCTCTGGGCGCGCGTTTCCGGGTCGAGTTGCGCGAAAATGTCTTGCTTCTCGGCGGTCGGCAGGTCCAGGGTCGAAGCGATCATATCGATGATGGACAGAGGATCTTCGATCCTTTCGATCATCGCTCTCATTTCGTTCGTAGGCTCAGGCAATAGCGACAGGGCTCTGCCCGCTTCTTGGCGCAGATGCAGGATTCTTGCCTCGAACTCCTTGGTTTGCGGTATCTTTTCTTCCACCATGGTAACGCGCGCAATGAGGACGGGATCGGTCTCGATAAATTCGCTGATCTTAAAGCGGCGCCGCCCCTGAACGAGGACCTGACGCCGGCCATCCGGCAGGGTAAACATCCTTACCACATCCGCGGTGGTGCCTACTTCGTAAAGGTCTTCGGGCTTTGGAGCTTCTATATTCGGATCGCGTTGCACAACAATCCCAATCGGCACCTGCTGGCGCACCGCCTCCTCGACGGCGTGGCGTCGAGCCGGACCACGGACCGTAAGCGGCATCATCATGGACGGGAAGAGCACCCGGTTGCGCATCGGTAATATGACCAATGCGCCCTCAGGGATATTGAGGCGCGGCTTGGATTTGTTAGTTTCCTTTTCTCCTTCATCATCAGTGTTCATGGATGCTTCCTTCGCCTGATAATCAGGAGCCGAAAAGAAATCGTTCATAGGGGAAAGCTCCTGTTCGCCTGGCACGAGCCTGAGTCGCCGCCCAAAGAGGCCGAGAGGCGAACGCAGACAGTGACAAGTGCATTGTAATGGATGCTCCCGTATAAAAGTAAGGATGGTTTGGAGTTTTGTCAAAAAAGTATTCGGTGGTTTTTGCCATTTGCCGCAAGGCTGGAAATTGCTTAACGAAATCTGTTCCTGGAAAAGATTGATGCCTCAGAGGCTGGACCTAATTATTTTCAGAATCGTCCAATATTGGACAGGAATTTTTGCCGGCATAGCATAGTTTGTGAAATGAATTTGCACAGGGAGGCACTGAGTGAGTG
>CAMLCX010000297.1 GCA_946478635.1 uncultured Pseudomonadota bacterium | reverse complement strand
CTGGTTTGAATGTAACCCGCCGTGATTCGATTGTCATGTGAGAACTAAGGCGAAGACTTGAATGGGATTAAAATTCACCGCAGAGGCGCCGAGTACGCCGAGAAAAGAATTTTATCAATCAAAACTCCGAACTCTGCGACCTCTGTGCCTCTGCGGTGTTCTTGTACGCCTTTGGTTGCGGCTTCGCTGCGCTGGGGGTTCGTGGTAACCCGTATCGTCGCCGGTTATTGCTGAGTATAAGTTACCGTTTAACTCGCTTGTGCCGCGGAGTATTCTTCCAGCTTTTTTTCCAGCCAGCGAGTGTTGACTGCTCCGCTGCGGTACTCAGGATCGGCAATCACGGTTTTCAGAAATGGAATGAGCGTGTCGATGCCGGTCACGTGAAAGGCATCGAGCGCGCGGTTGGTTTGATCCGCGGCGTCTCTGCGCGTCGCGGCGTGAACGATCAATTTCGCCAGCAGCGAATCGTAGTAGGGCGGCACGAAGTAGCCGGGATAACAGTGCGTATCGAGCCGAATGCCGGGACCCTGCGGCGCCTGCCATTCGACGATGCGCCCGGGACAGGGGCGAAAGCCCAACTGGGGCGACTCGGCGTTGATGCGGCACTCGATGGCGTGGCCGCTGAACTTGACATCTTCCTGCTTGAACGGCAGCGGCTCACCGCGCGCGATGCGCAGCTGTTGCTGCACCAGATCGACGCCGGTGATCATTTCCGTGACCGGATGCTCGACCTGAATGCGCGTGTTCATTTCGAGAAAATAAAAATCCGCCGTGTCATTGTCGTAGATAAATTCGATGGTGCCCGCGCTTTGATAGCCGATGCTGCGTGCCAGCGTCGCCGCGGCGTTGCAAATCTTGCCGCGCACCTGCGGGGACAGGGCGTAGGCCGGCGCTTCTTCGACGATTTTTTGATGCCGGCGCTGCAAAGAGCAGTCGCGCTCGCCGAGATGAATGACATTGCCGTGCCTATCGCCGAGAATCTGCACTTCGATATGGCGCGCATTGCCGACGTAACGCTCCATATACAACGTATCGTTGCCGAACGCCGCGCGGGCTTCCGCCGCCGCCGTGCGAAAGGTATCTTCGATTTCCGCGGAATTGCCGACGAGCTTGATGCCGCGGCCGCCGCCGCCGGCGGAGGCCTTGAGCAACAGGGGATAGCCGATTTGCTCCGCCAGTTTGGCGGCTTCGAGAGGATTTCTCGCGTGATCGGACCCGGGCACCAGCGGCACGCCGGCGCCCTGGGCGATCTTGCGCGCTTCCAGCTTATCGCCCATCATCGTGATGTTCTCGGCGCTCGGGCCGACGAAAATAATTTTATTTTCGACACAGGTTTGGGCGAGAGCGGCGCGCTCGGAAAGAAAACCATAACCCGGATGAAGCGCGTCGCAGCCGGTGCCCTGGGCGGCGGCGATCAAGTTTTCAACTTTCAGGTAACTATCAGCCGAGCGCGGCGGTCCGATACAAACCGCGCGGTTGGCCATGTGCGCCGCCATGCTTTCGCGATCGGCATCGGACACAGCGGCAACTGTTTCGATGCCCAAGCTCTGGCATGCGCGGATGATACGCACTGCGATTTCGCCGCGATTGGCGACCAAGACTCTGGTAACGCTCATGGGAACTCCGGAAAGATTGGAAAGGGGACAGGCAACTTTCCAAAAAAGATCGAAAGTAGCCAGTCCCCACAGGACTACGGCTTGACGATAAACAACGGCTGGCCGAATTCGACGAACTGGCCGTTTTGCGCCACCACATCGACGATCGTGCCTGCGACGGTGGCGCGCACGCTGTTAAAGACTTTCATCACTTCGATCAATCCGCAGGTTGTGTCTTCGGTGATCTGCTGGCCGACTGTGACGAAGGGCGGCGCGCCCGGCTCGGGAGCGATATAAAACGTGCCGAGAAGCGGCGCGGTAATCGCCAACATGCCCTCAGGAACAGTCGCCGCGGCTTTCGCAGCGGGCGCGGATGATGCCGGAGCGGACGCCACAGCGGGTTTTGCCGCCGCGGGAGCTGTGCTCGGCGCCGAGTTGAGCGCTACAGGCTGAGGCGCGGCGCCGGCAATGGGTATCGGGTCGCCTTTGCTGACGGTGATCTTCAGTTCGCCGACTTCCAGTTGAAAATAATCGAATTTCGACTCGTCGATCAATTTCAGAATGTGCAGGACATCGTCGTCGCTGAGTTCCATGGTCTCGCCTTCCTCGAAGTAGATAGGCTTTCTTTCTTATGTGATTTCCGTGCGCTTGGCAAATTGGAGTGCACGGAAAGACCAGCATTTTCGACAACGCGACAAAGCGATCCGGTGCTTTGTCTTTAGAGTAAGATCATTTTGGTTGGTTCGAGCTTGCGGGTACGAGGATCGACGGTGAAGCCGAGAATTTCGAGGGCGGTCACTCCTAAAAGCGGCGTATCGTTGGGCTCTCCGAATATCGTTGGGACTGTGCGCGCCTTTCCGTCGACACGAATAAATACATCTCCTAGCGGCCGCCGTATTTCACTGTCGTCGGCGAGCTGGAACGTTTCCTCCGCATAAGCGATAATTCCAAGCTGCTCGAGCACGGGCTTCGGAATTACGCTGAAAATCGCGCCGGTGTCAGCAATGAGGGCAAGCGGCTCCCATCGAGTCTGGTCACGCGGGTTGGTAATCTCCACGGCCACTTCCGTTATGCCCATGGGGCGGACTTTAACACCGTAGGTAATTACCCTCAACCAGAATATACCGGAACGGGACAGGGAGCTTTTCGAAAAACGGAGAGGCCAGCGCGCGCTATTTCGTCGCTGGTTTTACGTTGCGCAGGTCCATGCGCGCCATGGAATTGTATTCCAGGCCGACAAATTTAGGATTCAGCAGGGTGGCCTCGGATTTCCAGTAAAGGGGCACGATCGCGGCATCGCTCTCGGTGAGAAGTTTTTGCGCGTCATCGTAGAGCCGCGTCCGTTTCTTAGGGTCGAGTTCCTGGGCGGCCTGCTCCAACAGTTGATCGTAACGGGGATTTTTCCAACGCCCGTGATTGTTGCCGCTATTGGACGTGAATAGCTTCATAAAATTATCGGGATCGGGATAGTCCGCGCCCCAACCGGAACGAAACACCGGGAACGGATCGGTTTGCAGTTTTTTTAAAAAGACCTTCCACTCCTGATTTTCGATTCTCACGACGATCCCGAGATGCTTCTCCCACATGCTCTGGATCGCCTCGGCGACCAATTTTTTTTCTTCGTCGGTGTTGTAACCGAGCACGATGGGCGGCAACCCCTTACCATCGGGATAGCCGGCTTCTTTCATGAGCCGGCGCGCTTCCGTGGGGTTGAACTTGAGGCCGATTTCCGGATTGTGCGCCAGCATGCCGGGAGGGATCCACGAGGTCGCGGGAGTCGGGCCGCCCTGGAGAATTTTCGGCAGGACCTCCCGGTCGATAGCCATGGCGAAGGCCTGGCGCAGCTTGGGATTGTCGAAGGGTTTTCGGTCCACGGCGAAGCTGTAATATTCACCGCGCAGTTGCGGCACAACCTTGAAGCCGGGCATTTTCGAAAGGCGCGGTTTGTCGAGAGGCGGAATGCTGTGCGACTCGTCCATGAAATCCAGGTTACCCTGTTCGTACATGGTCACCGCCGTGGTCTTTTCATTGACCATGTACATGATCACTCTTTGGATGGCCGGTTTGCCGCGGAAGAAACTCCCGTTGGCAGTGAGCTCGATTTCGTTTTCGTGCTTCCAGGAGGTCATGCGAAACGGGCCGTTGCTAACGAGATTTCCCGGCTCGGTCCAGCGGCTATCGAACTTCTCGATGATATCCTGGCGTTGCGGGTAGGTGACTTCGAAAGTCGTGATCGCCAGAAAATAAGACGCCGGATGGCGCAGAGTGACGACCAGAGTCTGATCGTCCGGCGCCTGCACGCCGACCGACGCGGCGTCTTTTAATTTGCCTTCGTTGAACTCCTGGGCATTGGCGATGTCGAACAAAATGTAGGCGTACTGCGAAGCGGTTTTTGGGCTGAGCAAACGCTTCCAGGAATACTCGAAGTCCTGCGCCCGAACTTTTTTGCCGTCGCTCCACTGCACGTCGTCGCGCAGATGAAAGATAATCCGCGTGCCGCCGTCTTGAAACTCCCAGGACTTGGCGATCACCGGCGCCGGTTGCAAATCCTTGTCGAACTCGGTGAGGCCGACCATCAAGTTCGAAATCACGTTGAACGAAACATGGTCCGTGGCGAGGGACCAGTCCAGAGTGGGCGGCTCCGTGCCGAGATTGACGCGAAATTGGCTGGCGCTACTCTGGGGCGCCGATTTGCATGAGCCCGCGGCGGCCAAGAGCCCGAGCGCGGCGGCCCAAAACAGCGAGCGAAGGAGTGCTTTGTTCAACAAGGACTTGTCTTGCCTGGACGAGGTTTAGTCGGTATTAGTAGCGCAATACTTTCGCCCCTTCAAGAAAGGCAACGTCAAGGTATGGATGCAAAAGAATTATTGATGACGAGCATCGTCGTCGAAGGCCATCGCGACGTTTACGAACAGCTCTATCGCACTTCCATCGGCGAGAAGTCGCCCATTCGCGATGGGGTGGCGCCGCGTCTGATCCGCGACGGCATCAACATGACGGTTTACGCCATCAGCGGCGACTCCTACTCCCATTCGCAGAACACCGGCCGCTACCTCGAAACCGCGCTGGATCAAATCGACCAGTTCCTCGAGGAGGCGCCGCGATCCGAGGGCATGATTCAAATGATCAAGACGCGCGGCGACCTGCCGGAAAAGGTCGAGCCGGGCACCGTCAAGTTTCTGCTCCATTTCGAAGGCTGCATGCCGCTGCGCGGCAGCATCCATAATCTGAGAAATTTCTACCGGCTCGGCCTGCGCTCGCTCCAGCCGGTTTGGAACTTTCGCAATGAGCTCGGCGACGGCGTCTGGGAAAATCGCACCGGCGGCGGGCTTACCAACTTCGGCGTCGAGGTCATTAAAGAAGCCAATCGTCTCGGCATGGTGGTCGACCTGTCGCACATGAATCGCGAAGGTTTTTTTCAAGCGATCGATGCGGCGACGGCGCCGCTCCTGGTGAGCCACGCCAACGCCTGCGGCATGCTCGACAACCCGCGTAATCTCGCCGACGACCAGATCAAGGCGATCGCCGATCAGGGCGGGCTGGTCGGCATCCTGGCCCTGCCCGAGCGCGTCGGCAAAGGCGAGGTAGCCATCGAGGACATGCTGAAACACATGGATTATATGATCAAGCTCGTCGGCATCGAGCACCTCGCGCTCGGCATGGATTTCGTCAAGTACGACGGTCCGCGCACGCTCAAGGATCGTCACCACCCGCTGCATAAAGATCCGCTGATCAAGGGCTTCGAGGAAATCGAGGACCTGCCGAACTTGCTCGACGGCTTGCAGCGGCACGGCTATAAGGACGAGGAGATTAAACTAATACTCGGCGGCAATTATTTGCGGGTGCTGAAAACGATCTTGCCGGAACAGTCGGTGATCTGAAAAACTCAGGCCATGAACTTCGTGCGGCATTGTGCGTCCCAGACCGGATTATCCTCCCCCTCGACGGGGGAGGACAGAGGTGGGGGTGCTAATGATTTCAAAGGCGTGCGTAGCACCCCTATCCTAACCTTCCCCCGTCGAGGGGGAAGGAATCGCCCAAACTTCGCCGCGTTATGACCGTCGGCACGTCTGTTCCTCGCGTCGACGGCGTCGAAAAGGTCACCGGCGCGGCAAAGTTTACCGGCGACCTCTCCATGCCGGACATTCTCGAAGCGAAAGTGCTGCGCAGTCCGTTTCCTCATGCCAGGGTTGCCGCAATCGACAGCAGCAAAGCCGAGGCGCTGCCCGGCGTCATCGCGGTTTTGACCCGCGAAGATTTGAAAGACATCGATCCCTACTACGGCAACTGCCTGCGCGATCGCGCGATCGTCGCCGTCGAGCGCGTCCGCTTCGTCGGCGAGCCGGTGGCGGTGGTCGCTGCCGAAGACGGTCTGATCGCCGAACAGGCCGCCGCTCTCATCGAAATGCGCTACGAAGAACTGCCGTGCGTGCCGGACATGGATGCAGCGAGAGCCGAAGGCGCGCCGCTGCTGCATGAGAATCTGGCCGGCGCGGGCGAGTTTCACGACGTCGCCGGCGTCGGCGAGCGATTCGGCGGCAACATTTGCCATCGGGAATATTTTCTCAAGGGCGATCCGGACAAAGCCTTCGCGAAAGCCGAGGAGATCATCGAAGAGACCTTCGAATTTCCGATGGTCTATCAATACGCCATGGAGCCGCACAGCGCGGTCGCGCGAGTTGCCGGCGATCACA
>CAMLCX010000296.1 GCA_946478635.1 uncultured Pseudomonadota bacterium | reverse complement strand
TCGCCTGCGCAATTTTGCCTGAACGCTACAAGATCGCTCGTTGCATTGTCAAGGCACGAACGCAACTCGGATTTTTCAACCGCAAAGGGCCCAGCGCGGCAGAGCCGCAACCGAATTTCGGAATATCTCTCGCAAAGCATGTCCTGAGCGCGCCGAAGGGGCGCTAAGGCGCAAAGGTTTTAAGAAATAAATTCTTTTCCGAACTTGGCGCCTTTGCGCCTTGGCGAGAGGAATATCCGAGTCCGAGATGTTTTGTATGTCGGAAAATTTGCGCGTGTCGCGCAAATTTTGAGATATAGTAGTGCAAAGGGCGCAAAGTAAGAGGCGGCAATGGCCGCCCCCTTTTTGTTTCAGATCAATTAACCTCAAAGAATGCAAACGGCCCTTAACATGTTTCAATCGCCAAAAGGGCGGGTTTCGATCGGGCCTCGACAAATTCCTTTACTTTTTTTGCGCCCTTTGCGGCTAATTCATTTCTCCGCTTAACGCCAGAGCTGCTTCGTCGCCAGACGGGCGCCTTCGGCCATCGCTTGGAACTTCGCCCAGACGACCTTCGGGTGGACTTCGGGGTTGTAGGTTGCTTGAGACGAAAAGCCGCAGTCGCTGCCGGCGATCACGTTTTCCCGCCCGACGAGCGTGGCGTAGCGCGTGATCCGTTCGGCGATCAGCTCGGGATGTTCGACGATGTTGCTCGCGTGGGTGATCACGCCGGGGATGAGCACTTTGCCTTCCGGCAGCTTCACCGTTTCCCAGACATGATACTCATGCTCGTGGCGCGGGTTGGCGGCTTCGAATGCGTACGCGCCTGCATTCACTTTCAAGATAAGCTCGACGATGTCTTTTAACGGCGCGTCGTGGACGCGCGGACCTTCGTTGATGCCGTAGCAGGTGTGGAAGCGGATTTTCTCCGATGGTATGCCGCGGATGGCGTGATTGAGCGCGTCAATCGATCGTTCCGCGATCTTGCGCCGTTCAGCGACGCTCAACGTCGGATCTTGGCTATGCACTTCGGTTAACCATGGGTCGTCTATTTGCAGGATGAACCCCGCATCGACGATCGCTTGGTATTCCTCCCGTAGAGCTTCGCCGACTGCCTGCAAAAACTCTTCGTCGCTGCGATAGAACTCGTTCGTTCCGACTCCGCTCGGCGCCACGGCCGGTATGAATGCTTCTTCGACGTTCAAACCACCGAGCGCCGCTTTGAGATTCGCAATGTCTTTTCGTATCGCGTCTTGCCCGCGATAGTTCACTGGCCCAGTGCACACCATCGGCGCGCGCGGCGCGATGCTGCCACCCATCATGCGCCGGCTGAAATAACTTTCGTAGTACTCCGGAAACGCCGCCACTTCCGCCGCCCACTGCTTCCAACCGCCGGCTGGCGGCGGTTTCGCCTCAAAACCAGCCAGCCGCTCGCGCACGTAAGCAAAGAAGCCCGGCTTGCCTTGCTCGCCGTCGGTGACAACGTCGATACCGCTGTCAACCTGTTGGCGAACGATTTCACTCACCGCGCTCCGCACCCGTGAAGTGTACGTGCCTTCGTCGTACGACTCACCGTTGACCTTCGCTTTCATCAAGTCAAGCAAGTCCTTCGGCCGCGCCAAACTGCCACAGTGGGTGGTGAGAATACGATCCGTGCTATGTTTCATGAATGAGTTTCCCTTCCGAGTCTTAACCGCGTATGAGTCACGTTGTGGATGCTCGCGTCGGTGCGTCCACATCGTCACTCGTTATCAATGCGCGCATACTCTTCTGACGACTGAACTTCCTTTAACAAAACATCGAAACAACCGTCAACCTGAGAGCCTTGCTAGGGAACAGGAGATGGGGTCAACGGATCAACGCGCCGGCGCCGGTGCCTAACGCAAAGAGGACAAAGGCCAGCAGCGTTGCGAGCTGTGCGGGCACGATACGAGTTGTCGATTCGGGAGCCGTGAGCACGCGAAACGCGGCGAAAATTGCGAAGGGCAGCCCGGCTAAGCCGAGCCAGACACCGAGCGGTAGCCGCGCGACAAATGGCGCTGCAAGAAGCATCACGAAGGAGATTGATATCCCAAACGCGAAAATGTAACTGGCCCGCTTTCGTCCCAGCCGCACTACCAGCGTCCGCTTCTCGCTCCTTCGGTCGGCGCTATAATCTGGAAACTCGTTGACCCACAGAAAGGCAACGATTAGTAGTCCGAGGGCGGTCGATAGCCAGACCACTTTCGCCGCTACTGTACCGGTTTGTACGAGGTAAGTTCCTGCACAGATTAGCGGGCCGTAACACAGCGCCACCGTGATCTCGCCCAGCCCCCGATACGAAAGCTTGAGAGGGGGAGAATGATAGAAGTACGCACAGGCCACTCCAATCATTCCAATAGCCAATACCCGGAGGTCGCGGAAGGTAGCGATAAAAAGTCCCAATAGGATCGCCAGTAGATAAAACGTGGCGGCAATTCCGATGGTCTCCCGGCGGGTTAAGAGATGATCAACCAGGACTCGCTTGCCACCCGAGAAGGGGCTGCGATCCTGTGGCGCGACGCCGAGATCGGCGCCGGAATCGAAATCAACGATCTCGCCCGACGCGTTCTTTGCGATTTCCAGCGCAAAAATTCCCGCAATCGTAAGACCGAGCCAGCGCCAGTCGAGGGGCAGCGCAGTTGCCGCGAGGCAAGCGCCGAGAAACATGGATGCAAAAGAGGCCAGCGAAATTTTTGGGTCCGCAAGCCGCCAAAAGCCAACCCAGAAGTTCTTGCGCAAAACCTGCCACCTCCGCAGCTCATAGGAATCGAAGAGAATCGGTACTAGCAGGTATAAGCTCATCGTCGGCCGCGGGCAATCTGTCCAGACAACCACGACCCGCAGGATTTGGTGAGCGCCGGGTAACGCATCGATCGCGTCGCTCCCGGCTTTAAGAACAACAACCACAATTCTTGATTCCTGAAACAACCGTCAACCTAAGAGCAATTGGCGGGGAAGGGGAGATGGGGTGATTCGTCAGCCGCAGCTGAAAAGGTCATGTAATCCTGCAGGCGGAATACTGTGATTAGCAATCTTCGATAGCCTCTACGTATGGATTTTTGTGGTGAGGAGAATCGTGCAAAACGTCAAAGTTCAAGAAGCGACCCTCATACGACCCCGTGCTTATTACTACTTCGCACGTCTGATCGAGCAGTTCGATAAGGGTGCGGGCGATGCTGCGGTGGCGTTATACAACTTACCGCACAAGATAGTCGCTTAACGTTTTGAGAAGCTTTTTATGCCTCGCCGCAGCGATGGAGCCGATGGAGCCGGCAATTCTGCTACTGGGCAATACGGCCAGAAAGCCGAGCCTCACCAATGATTCTAATTTCAAACCGCTTGACGTGAAATCCGGGTCGAAAGGTGAAATGACTTCGTCAAAGTCCTTGACCTGCTGATGCAGTTGGGTGCCTACGCCACAGACGAGAAAATCCTTGTAGGGTGGCATCTCGCGCAAGATAACTGCGGGTCGGGTCTTGATTGTTCCGTCAGCTTGAGGAACCGGAGTGAGAATTACGTCGCCTTCCGTCATCATATTCAGGATTCGCCTCTCTGATGGAATCTAGCGAATACTCGTCCTCATGATTGTTGTCGCAATGCTTGATTGGGTTTGCTCCAGGTCTCCTGACTTGCCTAAGTTGCCAATTTCAATTCGCGAAGTTTATTCGGTCGAAACTTGCTCTACGACAATATGAAGTTGCAAGAAGTGTCCGCGATCTTTCTCGCCGCTTCGCTCGAACCGCGTGTTCGACGGCGCGCGGGCGATCAGGCATATTTTTTAACCGCGTTCTTGATGGCGCCGCCGGCCTTGGCTAGATCGTCGGGGGTCATGACCGGATGAATCTCGATGCTTGCATTGAACGCGAGGAACCAGGGCTCGGCGATGGCCGGGATTTGCGAAGCATCTCGCATATCGAGAAAAATGAGCGCCGTTCGCTGGCCGTTGCTATCCGTGAAATAGACGGCCTCCGGTTGCAAATCCGCCACAATGGATTGGATAGTCGCGCCGAGCTTTCCGGCCTTCGCCGCGGCATTGCCAGCTTCAACGGGAATGTTGACCTTCAGTAAAAATCGCATGGTTCACCTCCGGATGGTTTGATTTCTTGGATTAATACGGTGTCATCTAACGCTGGGCTTGACGCGCCTGTCCAAGCAACGGTTAGAGAGAGCATCATTTAAGTGGAGCCACAACGGCGCCGCGTATTCCAGCCCTCTCGATAGCTGCTTTGACGAGCCCCCCGGACTTCGCGTCCTCGATGAACTGGCGCGCGTATGCGATGCCGGGATCCCGTCCCTTCGGCATCGCCATAGCGTGCGGATCGACGCCGGGCCGACCGTCGAGAACCCGAGAACCAGGCAGCTGATTCGACACTTCGAACAGACTCGGCTTGACGCTGAAGATTGCGTCCGCTTTCCCGGATTTCAGCGCTTCCACTTGGCCAGCAAGGCTTGGTGCCTGGACCACCACGGCGTTTTTTAGCGTGCGGGAAAGAAAGATTTCCGGCTGGGACTTCTCCTGCGCGGCAACTCGAACCCCGGGCCGATCCACATCAGCCATTGTCGAGATGGAAGAACCGCCAGGGACGAGGTAGCCGAATTCGATTTCCAGGTGCAGCGCGGTAAAGTCCCACTCCTTCGCCCGCGCAGGACTAAACCCGACAAAGGCGACGTCCCAAGCGCCGGATTTCCCGCTGTCGAGAAGGGCTCCGACTGATGGGTACAGAACCGGCTCAAACGGAACCCCCAGGCGCCGGGCCAACTCTTTTCCGAGGTCGAATGCTACCCCCTTCATCTCACCCGACACGGAGTCCCGTATCACATTGTGGGGACTGCCGAGCTGGAGCCCAACGCGAAGCTTGCCGGTTGGCGCCAAAGCCTGTCGCGCTTCCGGTGTCGGGGCGGTACTGATGCCGGCACAGCCCGAAAGCAGCAGTACAAATATCGCAGTTATCAGCCAATGAGTCGGTCGCATTGCGTCCTCCTTTGAAGTTGCCGATGCTTTCTAAACAAGCTCCGCCGCGCCTCTAGGCGTCGGACTGAAGCGACAAGTTCACCGCCTCACTCACTATTTTCTCTATGCTTTCGTCGATGTTCTTTAGCCATGCGCGATCTCCGGGGTGTCCGCCTACTTCCTACTTTGTTCCGACTCCAATCAGGACCTCGCCAGGCGCTTCAAAACCGTTCGCGCTCTCGAACTGAGCCAGCGCTTGTTCAATTGCCTTCCAGGCCCGGTCCTGGTCGGTAGGGTTCAACGTCGTCAGGAGATCTTGCAAAACTGCAAATGCACCTTTCATAGATTGGATCGCTTCGGCGAGAGAGGAAAATTTTCTTCGAATAGCAACGGGGCAAACACTAACACCCCGAAGGCCGGCTTTCTTAAAGGTCTCTTCAAGAACTCCGGGGCCGGCAAGTGCGAACATGCCTGGTTGCTCGGGCGGTGGAGTCGCCATGTTTCCGACGCGGCGAACGATTGCCAGCGGCAATCCATGGTATGGATTGCTCTCTGGAGTCGAATGCACCGTCACAACACTCCCGTCTGGTTTCACTACGCGCTGCATCAAAGTGAGCGCCTTTAGCGGATGGGGGAATAACATCAGCGCCGAGCGACACATGACCGCATCGAACGAGCTTGCATCCAGCTCCAAGTTCTCAGCGTTCATTACGCGTGTTTCAACGTTGGTGAGACCCGCTTCTCGTGCCGCTTGGGCAGCGCGGTTCAGCATACTGGCGGAAATGTCCGTGGCCAACACGTGGCCGTTCGGTCCCACACGCCTGGCGACGATCATCGACAGGTCACCGGTGCCAGCAGCCACTTCTAACACACGGTCGCCGACCCGAATGTTGGCAAGATCAATCATCATCTCCGTAGCCGCACCAGTAGTTTCCTCACGTCTAGCCTTCCCACGGTGCCATACATCAGCTCTTTCGTTGCTTATATAGGTCTCACTATGATCCAGCGATTTGGCCGTCATCGTCTCCCTCGTAGATTTCGCATTGAGTTAACAACAGTGGAATTCAGGTTTCATCGGATGCCTGATTGCGGTGCGCAAGCGCACCCTACTCGAACAATGGAGTTACTGCTGAAGTTCCCGCGCGATTCGCTCAACCGCGTCCATGACACGGAGGATGTTGCCGCTCCAGAGCTTTTCGATCTGGGCTTCGGTGTAGCCGCGCCGGACAAGCTCTAGGGTTACGTTGAAGGTTTCGCCGGCGTCGTTCCAACCCAGAACACCGCCGCCGCCGTCGAAGTCCGACGAGATGCCGACGTGGTCGATGCCGATGAGCTTGACGGTGTAGTCGATGTGGG
>CAMLCX010000295.1 GCA_946478635.1 uncultured Pseudomonadota bacterium | reverse complement strand
CGGCGCGGATGGCGGCGCCGGCGTCGAGCGTGGCGGAGACGATCAACGGCGCCAGTGAGTTGGGCAAAAGATGGCGCAGCATGACACGCCAGCGCGAGGCGCCCAGGCACTGCGCCGCGAGCACGAATTCCTGTTCGCGAAACGACAACACGGCGCTGCGCGCCAGGCGGGCGGCGTTGGTCCACTCCAGCGCGACGAGGATGATGATGATGTTCAGCAAGCCCGGCCCGGCCAATTTCGACAGCACCAAGAGCAATACGATGCGCGGAATCGTGTAAATCGTATCGACCAGGCGCATGAGCGCGTTGTCGAGCACGCCGCCGACATATCCGGCGAGAATGCCGATCAACCCGCCGAGAATCACGGTACTAATACCGACCATTAGACCGACGGCGAGCGACACTCGGCCACCGTGCATGATGCGCACCCAGGTATCCCGCCCCAACTCGTCCGTACCCAGCCAGTGTCTTGCCGAGGGCATCTGCATGCGCTCCGACAGAGAAACTTGATCGAGCTCGTAAGGCGCGAGATAGGGCCCGACGATGACCGCGACAAGCAATAAAACAAAGAAAAAAAAGCCGGCGTAGGCGACGCGATGCTGCTTGAAGCGGCGCCAGACGACGAGCCAATAGCCGGCCTGCGCCGTTTCCGTGCCCGGCAATTCAGCTTTGATAGCGAATTCTTGGGTCGAGCCAGCCATAAATGATGTCCGCCAGCAAATTGAAGAAAACCACCGTCACCGCGATAATCATCACCACGGTCATGGCGACGACAAAATCGTTGCCCATAATCGATGTAAACAACAGCCGGCCCATCCCTGGATAGGCAAATACCGTCTCCACCACTGTGGAGCCGCCGACCACCCGCGGCAAAGTGACCGCGATGATGGTGACCACTGGAATCAGCGCGTTCTTCAACGCGTGGCGCCCGACGACAACTCGTTCGCTCAGTCCCTTGGCGCGCGCCGTGGTCAGGTAATCCTGGCGCAGCACTTCCAGCATGCTCGAGCGCATGAAGCGTTGAACCTGGATGATCTCGGAGATCGCCAGTACGGCCACAGGCAAGATCATATGCTTGACAGCGTCAACAAAGTATTCCCAGGTGCCGGGCGTCAGCTCCGTATTGACCAGGCCGGAGGTCGGCAGCCAGCCGAGCTTCACCGAAAAAGCAATGATCAGCATCAAGCCCAACCAGAACGCGGGAACCGAATAGGCGACAAAAGTGACTGCGGTAAGAATGTAATCGCCGACGGAATATTGGCGCACCGCCGAGAAAATGCCCAGCAGAATGGCGATCAGCTTGCCGATGACGACCGCCGTCAGAGTCAGCACCAGCGTGTTTTTGAGCGCCGGCCAGACGATGTCAATGACCGGCTGGCCAAATTCGCGCGAATAACCAGGATTGAGCTGGAGCAGTTGCCAGAGCCACTTGCCATACTGAACATAGATGGGGTCGTCGAATCCGTAAAGCCTGCGCAAACGTTCGTAATCTTCAGCGCGCAGATTGGGAATGCCCTCGAGCATCCGATAGAGCGGATCTCCCGGCATCAGATAGAGCAAGGTAAAAATCAGCGCCGATATGACCAGCAGCAGCGGCACCGTTTGCAGCAGGCGCCGAATCACGTAAACCAGCATGGACTTCTAACTAGACCCGTGTGGTGACCCAGATGTTCGCTAAATAAATCTCCCCTCCCCTCTTTTTCAAAGAGGGGTTAAGACTCCCGGAGAAAAATCCCCCTTTGAAAAAGGGGGACAAGGGGGATTTGAGTTCAACTTCCTCAGACGACCTCGCTCTCGTTGGTTGATCAACCCCTGAAGACCTCCTCCTCACGTCTTGAACGGCTTGAACGCGTTGAACCATTTGAACGGCTGTTTCTTAGGTCTTGCCCCAAACGTGCGTGTTCCAGCTGCTCGAATTCTGCCCGCCGCTTTCCTGGCGCGGCGTGATGCCGGTGAGCCCCTTCTTCACGACCAGCACCTCCGGCGAGTAAAACAGCGGCAAGTGCGGCAGCGCCTCGCTGAACATCTTGCAATAATCGATCTGAAGCTGCTCGAAGCGCGCCGGCGGAATGATGGAGTTCAACTCGTCCAGGATGGCGTCCTTTTTGGGATCGTTCCAGCCGGAAACGTTTTCGAGCGAGAATTTGTTCTCCGCGGAAGGAATGTTTTTGCTGTGAAAACGCTCCTGCCACTCTTCCACGGTAATGTTATGCGAGCCGATGTAGGCGCCCGGCCAGCGGCTGCGGTTCTCCGCCGAGTTGAGCAGGCGGTTCGGCATGTTCTTGACGTTCGTGCGCACGCCGATTTTCTTCCAATAGTCGGCGATAATCGCCTGGGCCTGCTCATGGTCGCGCCGCTCGGCGGTACAGCGAAACTCGAACTCCAGGCGCTCGCCTTTGGCGTTGGCCATCACGCCGTCGGAACCCGGCGTCCAACCGGCTTCGGCCAGCAGCTTCTTTGCCCTCTCCGGGTCGTATTTATAAACCGCCGTCGCCGCCAGCGCCTTCTTGTAGCTCTTGCGCGCACGCGACAGCGGGATGTGCGAAACGATCCGTTCTCCCTTGAAGACATTTTGCGTCATGGCGTCGCGGTCGATGGCGTGGAGCAGCGCGCGGCGCACGCGCACGTCCTTGAACCACGGGTTATCCCGGCTCAAGTTGAGCCAGGTCCATGACGCGGGGCTGGTATGGACTTTGCCTTTGCCCTGCTTTTCCCATTGCTCGCGCAGGATCACCGCGCCGTCGAAGGAGATCGTGCTGCGCATGCAGAAATCCACTTCGCCGGCCAACACCGCGGCGAGGTTGGTGTTGGTGTCTTCGACCGTTTTGTATGTGATCCGATCGATTTTGGGCCGGCCAAGAGCGAAGTCGTTAAACGCTTCGAGCTCCATGCGCCGGCCGCCGTCCCACTCGACCACTCGAAATGCCCCAGCGCCGATAAAATTCTTGTTCCAAAAAGGTAGATTGGCGAAGGCCTTCATATCGCCCGCGCTAAAGGCGTCATATAAAAGATGGCGCGGAAAGGCGCGCACATGCGTGTATTGAACCGCGTAGGCTTCATTGTAGAGATCATTCCAGTGGATCACGATGGTGCGATCGTCCGGCGTCTCAATCTTCGAAATCATTTCCGGCACGAGCCGGTCGGGCATGGGGAATTCCGGATGCTTGGCGATCTGCCAGCCAAACTCGAAATCCTTGGAGGTGTAAGGCTTGCCGTCATGCCATTTGAGATTGGGGCGCAGCTTGTAAACCGTGATCATGGTTTTTTTCTGCGCGTCGATCTTCCAGGTGCCTTTTTTGATCGACGGCACCTCTTCCGCCAGTACGGGCACGCGCTCGAACGTCACCGGATTTTGTATGACCAAGCCGGCGTCCACCATCGACACATGCTCGGTCTCGCGCCGGTTGTGATAGCCGAGGCTGGTTACTTGCCGCTCGCCGTGGATGATAATCCGCTTGCTCCCTGGCTGGGCGGCAAAAATGTTTTTGTACGGCCAGCCCAGGACCCCGGCCGATGCGACCGAAGCGCCGGCCAATTTGATGAACTCACGCCGGCTGAGCTTGCTATTCTGCGCCCTTAGCGACAATCGATTTTTGTTCTTTGACATCATTGTCCCCTTTCGTCTTGCGGAAGCTTACGCCGCATTCTTTTATCCGAGGTAGGTCGCGAGTGTCAATGAGCGGTGGGACAGAGCGCGGTTCCTTGACAAGTCCGCGCGTGAGCGGCTACATGAAGGATAGTCAATGAGCCGCGTTCGCTCCCTACTTTGATTTGCAAGGAGAATCACCATGCCCGTCGAATTTGAAGATCATTGTTGGCAGGATATCGTATCGCCGGAAATCCTGAAGACCTACACGCCGTACCACCGAGAAACATTTATCGGCCAGCGACCGGCGCTCTTGGCCATCGATCTCTACAATTTGGCTTATGAAGGCGGCGCCAAAGAACCGCACGAACTCGTCGACACGCACAAAAGTTCGTGCGGCGTCTATGCGCACAACGCCATCAAACCCACCGAAGAACTTTTCGCCCTGGCGCGGTCCTTAAAGATTCCAGTCTTTTACACCACCACCGAGACCCGCAAGGAAGCGAAACCTGACGCCATCTACGCAACCAACCGCCAGCGCGTGAAAATCGACCCCCAAGCGTTCGAGATCAAGGAAGAGTTCAAACCGCAGCAAGGCGACGTCGTGATCTTCAAAGAAAGAGCCAGCGGCTTCTTCGGCACTCCTTTAGTAGCGCATCTGACCCAGCTCGGCGTCGATAGCCTGATTGTCTGCGGCGAGAGCACCAGCGGCTGCGTGCGCGCGAGCTGCGTCGACGGCTACTCGCTCGGCTATCATGTGTCGATCGTCGAGGAGTGCGTCTTCGATCGCAGCATCCTGTCGCATAAAGTGAATCTCTTTGACCTGCATCACAAATACAGCGACGTGATGAAGCTCGATGAGGTCAAAGAAAAGATCAAGCAGGAGCGGCCGAGAAAACCGAGTTAAAAAAGCTCGTTCAAGCCGTTCAACCCCCTCCTTCATCCTCCCCCGCGACGCGGGGGAGGACAGAGGTGGGGGCCTGAACGGAGTGAAGGCGAAGCCGAGCGGTTGAACGGAGCCGAAGGCGATTGAACGTTTTGAACCTCCCCCGAATAAATCATGCCTTACAGCAAATCCAACGGCGTCAAAATCTACTACGAAGTTTCCGGCGAGGGTTTTCCCTTCGTCATGGTTCATGCCAATCCCTTCGATCACAATCTTTGGATGTACCAGATCGCGCATTTCTCGACCTACTTCAAAGTCATCGCCATCGATATCCGCGGCTACGGCCGCTCCGACAAACCCGAAACGCCGTTCAGCCTAAAAGACATGGCCGACGACGTGCTCGGCGTCTGCCGCGATGAAAACGTTACCGAAGCGATTCTCGGCGGCGTCAGCGTCGGCTCAGGTATGGCGATCCTCCTAGGCCTCGACCATCCGGAAATTTTCAAGGCGATTATCCTCGTCGGCGGCAGCAGCGGGCCCGGCGGTTCCATCGATGAACGCATCCAAGGCTACACGAAAATCGGCATCGAGAAATATCACATCGAGCATCTGCGCGATCTGGTGGCGCCCGATTTCGCCGAATCGAAGCTCGGCAAATATTTGCTCCACACTTTCGTCGAACGCGATCCCTGGCTTTCGGGAGAATCCATCGGCCAGATTTTTCGCGCGCGCGGCGGCCTCGACATGACGCCGCGCTTGGCGACCATGAGGGTGCCTACTCTGGTGATCAACGGCGAATACGACAATTCCTTGGCCGGCGGCAAAAAGACCGCATCATTGATCCCAAGAGCGGTACATAAAATACTTCCGAAGACAGGCCACGCCTGCAACATCGAAGACCCCGCCACGTTCGACGAATTCGTGATCGAATTCCTGCGCGCAAACAATTTAATGCCCGCCGCGCCGAGCAGATAGCCGAGTCAGCAAAAAATGACTCGCGGAAGTAAATCCCCTCTCATCCCCTTTGGCAAGGAGGGAAAGAAGGGGATTTGTTGCCGTTACGTTGGCAAGAATCTATAAGGAGAACTTTTCATGGCCGTCAATGTCGAGAAACTAAAAAGCATGGCGTCTCCGAAGGGCATGGAATTCCATATCACCAAAGTCGGCCACGTCGTGCTCCAAGTTGCCGACCTCGAACGGTCCGTAGAATTTTACACGAAGGTGCTCGGCTTCAAAGTCTCCGACGTCTACCCCGAGGATATGATGCCTGGCGGCATGGTTTTTCTACGCTGCGGCACGGATCATCATTGTCTGGCTCTCGTCGGTGCGGGTGACGGCAAGAACGCCAATCGGGAGCTGCATCATCTGGCTTTCGAGGTTTCGACCCTCCCGGAAGTGATACGCGCGCGCGATCGGTTGCGCGCCAGCGGCGCCAAGATCGATTTCGAAGGGCGGCGCCGCGCCGGCTGTCAGATCGCCGTCGAGTTCCGCGATCCGGATAATCACTCGCTGGAAATCTATTGGGGCGTCGACCAGGTCGGCAGCGACGGCCGCGTCCGGCCGGCGAGCGAATGGCACGGCGTGCGCTCGCTCGAAGAAGCCATCGCCAACCCGGTGCCGGGACAGGACACGCACATTCCTAAATGATAGGGCCTGCTGCTTCTATCGCGTTAGAACCGCAACTAAAAATGAAAAGCCGGACTCACCACGAAGGACCTAGCGCGGCAGAGCCGCAACCAAAAAAGAGAGACGGAAGTCTCACCACGAAGATCACGAAGAGCACGAAGTGTAGGGGCGGGTTTGAAACCCGCCCTTACCTCACGCCCTTCGTGTCCTTCGTGCCTCCT
>CAMLCX010000294.1 GCA_946478635.1 uncultured Pseudomonadota bacterium | reverse complement strand
CGATGGACTCGAAGCGGTTCTTCGGATTCGTTGCCGATCCGCGGCCGCGCAGAGGAGGCGGCGAGCTCATACGCTTTCCTTTCAAGCGGCGGGCGGAGTCTCCGCCGGCGCAGCAGGCTTGGCTGCTGCAGCCGTTTTTTCCGCGGCAGCTTTCGCTTCCGCGGCCACCGCGACTAACTTCGCGTCATGCGCCAGGTGGCGCGTCGCCCGCTTGGCCAGCTTTACCTTGCGTCTGACCTGCTTGATTTTCTTGCGCTCGCCATTGGAAGCGAGCAGCTCGACTTTTTGTTTTTGCAACGCTCGAATGTCTTGTTTAACCGCATGGATCGCGTTTAAGTCCTTGTGCGTCTCGTCGTAAGGAATATTTTTGGCCGTGGCGATGGCCTTGATCAGCTCCTCTTTTTCCAGAGCGATAACATTCTTGAGATCGGTTTCTTGTTTAGCAACGTCGCGCAATTTCGGCATCGGCAATTTTCTGAGTTCCTTTAGGTCCATCGTCGTGCTCCCCCTTTGACAACTGTTCCTTTGCTAGCATATTTTGCCAGCGAAACCAAAATGGCAAAGACACGTAAGACAACCGCTAAACCCGCGGCTCGATCCGCCGCCGTGAAAAAAATCATGGCGCGCCTGGAGAAAATTCATCCCGACGCCAAGCTCGATCTCGATTTCACCAGTCCGCTCGAACTTTTAATCGCTCTAATCCTCGCCGCCCAGGCGCGCGATGATCTCGTCAACAAAATCACACCCGAGCTATTCAGGACAAACCGAACAGCCGCCGATTACGCCAACACGCCTTTGCCAAAACTGGAAGTTCAGATTGGTAAGATTAACTTCTATCACAACAAAGCAAAATCGATTCATAACTGTGCCCGGGAACTTGTCGCCCGCTTCGGCGGCAGGGTACCGGACGATTTGGAGTCCCTCCTTTCGTTACCCGGCGTCGGTCGTAAAACCGCTAACATCGTCCTCGGCAACATTTTTGGCAAACAGTCCATCGGCGTCGACACTCACGTCATGCGCCTCGCACAGCGGCTGGGCCTTACCAAAAACACCGATCCTGATAAAATCGAAGTTGATCTGGTGCCGATCGTTCCGCCAAAGGCGCGCGTCCGCTTCTGCCACCTGCTACAGTACCACGGCCGCAGAATATGCGTGGCAAAAAAGCCAAAGTGTCCGGAGTGCACGATCAGGGACTTGTGCCCATACCCGTTCAAAACAAAGTAAACTCGTGCAACTCCGGTGACAATCCTCATTGTCGGCGCTTCAGGTAATCTCGGATCATTGTTATCAAAGAATTTGATTCCGACACCACCCGGATGAAGCGCGAGCTGATCACCGAGATCGCCTATCCGACGCTCACCCAAGGCTTGAAGATAGTTGAGTGATGCATTTGCCGTCAGCCTGAACAAGTTGTGAATCGCCGATGAGAGCAGTAGACTGTCCAACTAGGATCTTAAATCCACCCTTATCCATGGTCGAATTACTTGAGGCGCCCGATCCTTCTAGCATAATTCGTGAAGTCCGCGGCTTGCTCGAATTTCCCCGCCTGTTGCTTCATTTTCCGGAGCTTGTTCGACAACCGCGGGGAAACGGCCAACCCGTGCTCATCCTGCCGGGGTATGGCTCCGGCGACGTATCCACGGCAATGTTAAAAGGCTATCTGCGTTTGCTCGGATACCGGGCGCGCGGTTGGGGCCTTGGACGCAACAAGGGCAATGCCGTGGAGCTGCTTCCAAGGATACTGAAGCGAGTGGCGTCGTTAGCGCGGCGAAGCAATCATAAAGTCCATCTGATCGGCTGGAGTTACGGCGGCTATCTGGCGCGCGAGCTGGCGCGCGAGCGCGCCGATCTCATCGGCCATGTGGTTACGCTCGGCACGCCTGTCGTCGGCGGTCCGAAGTACACCGTGTTCGCCAAGCGATTTCAGAGCCGGGGCTTCGATATTGACGCCATTGCCGCGGCAATTGAAAGCCGCAACAAAATCTCCATGTGCACGCCGGTGATCGCGATCTATTCGCGCCGGGACGGCATCGTTGCCTGGAAAGCTTGCATCGACAACAACGGCACGAACGTTGAACACGTAGAGGTCCGCACGACTCATTTCGGTTTTGGCTTTTCCGCAGAAGTCTACAAAATCATCGCCCAGCGGCTGGCAGGAATCGCTGCGGCCAGTCTCTTGTTACCATAAAACGTCAGCTTAGCTCGTCGAAAAGTCAGCCATGGAACATATTGCGATCTGGTGGATCCTGGGCGGGCTTTTTGCCGTTGTCGGTTTAATCGGTTTGGTGCTGCCTGCTATTCCCGGCGCGCCGCTTATTTTCGCCGGTCTTCTACTGACAGCGTGGGCCGAGGATTTCAGGTATGTTGGAGTGTGGACGATTGGTGTCCTTGCGGTCATTGCCCTGCTAACCTACGCCGTGGATTTTTGGGCAACGATGTTCGGAGCGAAAAAATTCGGCGCATCGAAGCGCGCGGTCATCGGCGCGCTTCTAGGCGTACTTGTCGGAATATTCATGGGGTTTCCCGGCGTCATTTTCGGTCCGTTTATCGGCGCCGTGATCGGTGAGCTCTCGGCGCGGCGTGACCTCAGCCAAGCCGCCCGCGCCGGCATCGGCGCGACCATCGGCCTGGTGCTCGGCGCTTCGCTCAAGCTCACCCTCGCTTTTGCCATGATCGGCATTTTCACCGTGGCCCGGTTCCTTTGACGCGGTTCGCTCGATTGGGCACATTGTTAACGGCCCTTTCCTGATCGAGCCACTTTGTTCGCTGCGCCCGGAGGTGGACTATGAGAAACATCTTGCTTGCAGTCCTGATTCTGCTGCTTCCCACCCAGGCCCTCGCCTTGACCATCGCGACGGGTTCCAGCGAAGGAACCTATTTCAAAATCGCCGAAGACATTAAACGAGTTGCCGAGAAAGCAGGGATTCCCATTGAAGTCGTCCAGACCAATGGCTCCTTCGATAACATCAATCTATTAGCCGCCGGCAAGGTCGACCTCGCGATTATGCAACTGGACGTGCTGCGATTCGTGACCGAGATCATGCTCAAGGAATCCGGGCTAAACATCCTGGAGGAGGCCAAGGTTGCCCTCAATCTTTATTTGGAAGAAATTCATATCATCGCGAAGAATCCTGACATCCGAACGCTGCAGCAACTTCAAGGAAAGCGCGTCGCGGTTGGCCCCGAGAAGAGCGGCACCGCGCTCACCGCCGAGGTCCTGCTCGCGGGCTTCAGCCTGAAGGTTGAACCCGTATTCGACAGTCCGGAAGTAGCCGCAAAGAAACTTGACCAAGGCGAGATCGATGCGCTGATCTTTGTCGGCGGCGCACCGGTCCCAGCCTTTCAAAACCTCGACACAAGTTTTCACTTTGTTACCTTGCCGGCGGACAGTGGTCTGGAGCAAATCTACCCGAAGAAGACCATCGCCAAATCGGTGTACCCGTGGGCCGACGAAGTCAACACGCACGCCGTTCCATCGGTCGTGATGACAAGGAACCGCACAGAGCGGGACTATGTTTCGACCATGCAAAGGCTGGTTTTAGCCATTCTTAGTCAAAAAGAAAATTTGGATGCAACCGGCCATCCGAAATGGAAGGATTCATTCGTGCGCTCGACGCAGGACAATATCGGCTACCGGCCGGCGGTAGAAGTCATCCAGCTCTACAACGTGCTCGACAGCATCGGCTATCGAATCATCAAGAAATAAACCCAATGCCGCGCGATTTATTCGTCGCGGTGAACCGTCTGCGGAGAAAACGCCGGCACGCAAACGGCGGCATACTCCGCGCCCGCCGCTCCCGGCGTGCTATAGCGCACCCACTCTCCGGCAGCGACGACGATCGCCTGTCCGGCGGCGACTTTGTGAACGGCGTCGCGAGTCTCCACTTGCAGCTCGCCTTTCAGCACGATCGTGTATTCATCAAAATCCGGCGTCTGCCCGGGCTCGCGCCAACCCGCGGGGCTGGTCATCCTGGCGATGCTAACGGCCGCAGTCTGCGAATTCACCCGGCCGAAAAATTCCTCGATGATCTTCGGCGGCTCGCCGGCCGCGGGAATGACGCTGGGCGTTGAAATTAATTTTGCCATGATTGAAAACTACAGCCAAAAACAATCCGGTGCAATTGACTTCTCTTGGACCCGCGAGCTAGATTCGCCGGACAGCAAAATTTTATCGAACCATGAAGATCCTAACGCGGCAAAGCCGCAACCAAAGGAGAATAGGAAATACTCACCGCCGAGGCACAGAGCACACAGAGTTCGGAGTTCCTCTCGCTAGAATTCTTTTCTCTGCGCCCTCTGCGCCTCTGTGATGAATCTTTCTTTGATACCAACCCTTCGTAATGAATCTTTTGTTTAGGTTGCGTCTATGCCGCGCCGGGTAATTCCATGCTGGAGTCTCTAACGAGCCTTGTCTATGGCTTCAGCATAGCACTGCAGCCGCACAATCTTCTCTACTGCTTCATTGGCGTTACCATGGGAACCCTCGTCGGTGTTCTTCCCGGCATCGGTCCGACGGCGACCATCGCACTGCTTTTGCCGGCCACTTTCGCGCTCAATCCAATCTCCGCAATCATCATGCTCTCCGGCATCTGCTACGGCGCCATGTACGGCGGCTCAACGACTTCCATCTTGCTGAATATCCCCGGCGAGGCTTCTTCCGTCGTCACCTGTTTCGATGGTTATCAGATGGCCCGTCAAGGCCGGGCAGGCGCTGCGCTTGGGATATCTGCGTTCGGTTCCTTCATCGCCGGCACTTTCAGCATCTTCGGTCTCATTTTGCTCGCACCGACGCTCGCCGAATTCGCGCTCAAGTTCGGCCCGCCGGAATATTTCGCGCTCATGGTCATGGGGCTGACCGTCGTTGCCTATCTCGCCAGAAAATCCATGGCGAAAGCTTTGATGATGGCTGTTTTCGGCATCCTTCTCGGATGCGTCGGCCTGGATCCGATCACCGCAACGCCGCGTTTTACTTTCGGCATGCTGGAACTCGCCGACGGCATCGGCATAGCGCCTGTGGTCATGGGGCTCTTCGGCATCGCCGAAGTGTTGGAAAACCTTGGCGTGTTGATCAAGACCGAAGTCTTTGCCGTAAAGATCAAGGGGCTTTTCCCCGACCGCGAAGACTGGCGGCGATCCATCGGTCCGATAACGCGCGGCTCACTGTTAGGGTTTTTTCTCGGACTTCTGCCGGGTGTGGGAGCCATCGTGCCGCAATTTTTGAGCTATGCCCTGGAAAAAAAGCTGTCACGTCATCCCGAGCAATTTGGCAACGGCGCCATCGAAGGCGTCGCTTCGCCGGAGGCCTGCAACAACGCCGCGGTGGGCGGCACTTTCATTCCGCTTTTGAGCTTGGGCATCCCGTCCACGGCAATGACGGCGATTTTGCTCGGCGCGCTGATGATCTACGGCCTCACCCCGGGGCCGCTGTTGATCAAGAATTCACCGGATCTTTTCTGGGGCGTAATCGCGAGCATGTACATCGGCAACGTCATGCTTTTGATTCTCAACTTGCCGCTGATTCCCCTGTGGGTGCGCGTCTTGAAAATCCCCTACTCCTATCTTTCGACTTTCATCATCCTGTTTTGCCTGATCGGCGCCTACAGCCTCAACAACAGCACCACCGACATTTATATCGCGGTGATCTTCAGCCTGGTCGGCTTGCTCCTAAAAAAATTCGCCTTCGAGCCCGCGCCGTTGGTGCTGGCATTTGTTTTAGGTCCTCTGCTCGAGACCGCGTTGCGGCGTTCGCTGATTCTCTCCGATGGCAGTCTCTTGATCTTTCTGCAACGACCGATATCGGCGATATTCATATTGTTTGCCGTCGTTGTGCTTGTAGCTCCGCTGTTCAGCCGAATACGATTGGGGCGTGGACTCAGTGAAGAGGACTAGGATAAACACCGCCGGCGCCGTCGCGATCTTCTGGGTTGCCGCGGGGATGCTGGCATGTTATGGAGCAACCCGACTCGGCCTGGGCAGCGTCAGTGAGCCCGGCGCCGGTTTCATCTTCTTCTGGTCGGGACTAATTTTGGTGCTCTTGTCGCTCGTCGTTCTGGTCGATTCCATTCGCAGCGGCGAAGACATGATCGGTGACATGGGAAAGATGAATTGGGCAAAGATTGTCCTAATTCTTCTGTCCTTGGTCTTGTACGGGCACTTTTTGGAAAGGTTCGGATTTGTTTTGACGACGTTTGTGCTTCTGAGCTTTTTACTGGGCTGGATCGGGAACACTAACTGGGGCCGCTCTATCGCGGTCGCAAGCGCGTCGGTGCTCGCGTGTTATGGGATATTTGAACTGTGGCTAAAGATCAGGCTTCCCAAAGGGATATTCGGTT
>CAMLCX010000293.1 GCA_946478635.1 uncultured Pseudomonadota bacterium | reverse complement strand
TGAAATCCAAGTCGATGCTCAAAGCTTTACTGCTTTTTTTAGGCGCCGTCCTTATTTACTCCTGCGTCTCCGACATCGTCCCCGCGACGGGCCAAAGACAGTACCTTGGCTATACCTGGCAGCAGGAAGCCGAGATCGGCAAAGAAGCCAGCAAGCAAGTCACGGCTGTGTTCGGCGCCTATCGCGATCCTAAGGTCGAGCGCTATGTCACCGATGTCGGCAACCGCGTTCTTGCCACAAGTCACCTGCGCCGCCCCGGGGCCGACGAGCGAGTTCGCAACACTCCGGTTACGTTCGGCGTGCTCGATAGTCCGATCATCAACGCCATGGCCCTCCCCGGCGGATACATTTACGTCACGCGCGGCATGCTGGCGCATTTGAACAACGAAGATCAACTGGCCACTGTCATCGCCCACGAGATCGGTCATGTCGCCGCGCGCCATGCGGCGCGCCAGGCATGGCAGCAACAGATCGGCCAGGGCTTTCTGATGGGCGGCGCGCTGCTCAGTCAGAGCCTCGGCCTTCCCGCCCAGGATATTCTCAACCTCGGCAGCATGGCCGCACAATTGGTCTTTCTTCGCTACAGCCGCGAGGACGAATTGGAGGCCGATAAATTGGGCGTCGAGTATGCCTCTCCGGCCGGGTATGACTCCCGCGAGGTGATCGCTTTTTTTCAGACGCTCAATCGCATTCAGGAAAAAGAAGGACAAGGGATGCCGAGTTTTCTCGCTACACATCCCAATCCCGGCGACCGCGTCCAGCGCATCAGAGAAATGACCGCCGCGCAGCCGCGCGATAGAAGACCTCTGGCCGATAGTCGTTATTTGAATGCCATTGAAGGACTCGTAATCGGCGAAGATCCGCGTCAAGGATTTGTCGACGGCAATATTTTTTATCACCCGGACTTGCGCTTTCGGTTTCCCGTACCGCGCGGATTCAAGCTGATCAACCAGCCCACTCAAGTCGTGATGGTCGAAGGCCAGAACCGCTCAATTTTAGGCTTTACTGCGACCGGAGAAAGATCGGCGGAAGGCGCCGCCGCCAAATTTCTCAACCAGCAGGGAGTAAGGATTCTGGAGCGCGGCCCGATGCGCTCCAATGGCTTTCCGGCCTATGCCGCCGTCGCCGATGCGCAAATGAAAAATGGTCAGGTCGCCAGGCTGATGATTTACTTTGTCGAATATCGTGGCAGCGTCTATCAGTTCATCGGCTATACTTCGCCGCAGATGTTCGGCAATTTTCGCGGCGCGTTTCTGCAAACCATGGAGGGGTTTGGTGAAATTCACGAAGCTCGCATGTTGAACCGACAGCCGGTCCGGATTGCGCTGGAATCAGTGCGACGACCGGCGACCTTCCGGGATTTGATTCCGCGGAACCTGCCCGCCCCTTTCACGCCAGAGGAAGTCGCGCTACTGAATCAGATGGCGCTCAACCAGGAAAGCGGTCCGGGAACAATCCTAAAGATCCCCGCTGCTCGATGACCTTGGCGCATCAGTGCCCGCGGCGCGCTGCAGTTTGACTTCCTTCTTTGTCACCCTGACCCTTGCTCCGGGGGTTTACCGCGGTTGGTTCGGCGATTCGGCTTACCAGGAGCCGGTGACCTGCCGTATGAAACAAAGCCGGGTGGTCTCCATTGAGGGCGGCAAGGAAGCCGACCTGTTTCGCGGCGAGCGGGGATATCACGGCGCCAATCACGCCGGAGCGGTCCATTGGGGCTTCGGCGGAGGGCATCAGAAAAAGCGCATTCATGTGGATGCGATCATTTTCCAAACGACCATTCGCGCCAACAGCACCGTAATCATCGACCGCGGCCGCCTCACAGCGCTCGATGATCCCGAGGTTCGCCGATTGGCGAGCCAATACGGCGATCCCGACCGCGTTTTGTCGGAAGCTTTGTAACCTGGAGTTGAAACGAAAGACACTCGGTGGCTAACGCGCTCCCGGCGCTGTGCTTTGGGCTCTGCCGCAATTCGACTGCCTGCAAACTGTCGCCAATAATCCCGCCAACCGGTGCCCGGCAAGCGCGATTCGCCGCTCTGCCACTTCCTTCGCCTTCGCCATGTAGCCGGCCGGCAGCACCGCCGCTTGGCTCATTTCGCTACAGTCCCGATAACGCCCCTTCGGCGCGCCTTGCAGCCTTCCGTTCAAATAAACGGTCTTCTTCGCCAGCTCGTAGCTCTCCATTGCCCACGCTTTCGGCTGACCGCTCGCGAGTTCTGGAAGCCGTTGCTTAGGAAACTTCCTGCGCAACTCGGCCGCCGTGCTTGTCAACACGCGTGTGTCGCCGCTCACCGCCAGCAGCCCGTCCCATAGCATGTGCAAGTTCATCGGCACGCTGGTCGCCGTAACGCGAACGCATATTTCATTTCCGCCGCGATCCCCCTCGGGATATTCACGGGTAAATAGCTGCGCGGTATGTAACGGCTGGTGCACGTCGCCGACGAGATGCAAAAGCCAGGCGAACGCGATCGCTCGTTGATCTCGCGGCCCGGCATTTTGCAGCGCGCTCTCGTTTTGCGCCAAGGCACTGAGTATGTTCTCGCGTTGCGGCGGCCGCGTAACTACGTTTACCGGCTCACCGTCGGGCTCAAAGGGGTAGTTAATGTAATGCCACTTGTCGCGATGTTGTGCCGGATCGGCGTTGCGAACGACATCCGCCCATGCCGCGGTGAGAATAAAGCGCACTTCGTCTGCTTCGCGCGCGCTTAGCTTTTGCGTCTGCCGCTGCAATGATCCGTCAGGGTCCAAGGAGCTAACATAGAGCATTGGCCTGATTGCGCCGAGGATGAATCGTTGTTCGGGTTGCTCAAGAAGCGCGCGGTAGGCGATCGCAGCGATGACTATGTGCGCCGACGGGTTCCATGCGGCAACCCGCTCCGCGACAAACATAAACACCAGGACATGGATGACCGTTAATGATCGCATGCCTTTTTGAACCTGTCTCACCCAGAGTCGCTACGCGTGGGACGAGCGCGAGTTAATTAATTCATTGAGCGTAACCGCAGATTAGCCACCGTTCATGCGAAGAGGGCCTTTAGCACGAACGGCTTGTGCCTTGACCGCTCACCCTGAACTTGTCGAAGGGTTCTTGGAACTTGGAAGCCAATGGACTGTTAACAGTCCACCCGCGGTAAATTTCGGCACTGCCCCCCGCTCATCACTTCTTGAGTTTGGCGCGCTCCAGCGCAAGCGCGATTGCGCCACCGGGTTTCGATTCGACGCGCTCGGCACGCTTCGGTTCAGATGGGCGCCGCTCGCGTGTGTCAACTTGCGATCGCAGCGCGGCGCCCGCGTCGTCCAGGCGCATGGTAAGCGAGATGCGCTGGCGTTTTTCGTTCACCTCCAGAACCTTCACTTTGACGATCTGGCCGGGCTTGACGATTTCCTGCGGGTCTTTGACGAAGCGATTCGCCAGCGCCGAGACGTGCACGAGCCCATCCTGATGCACGCCGATATCGACGAACGCGCCGAAGGCAGCGACATTGGTGACCACGCCTTCGAGGATCATGCCGGGCGATAAATCCGCAAGGGACTCGATGCCTTCCCGAAACGCGGCGGTTTTGAATTCGGGTCGCGGGTCGCGGCCGGGTTTCTCCAATTCCGTCAGAATATCGCGCACCGTGGGCACGCCAAAGCTTTCATCGGTGAACTCGTCGGGCGCGAGGCCTTTCAGAAGCTCCGGCTGCCCCATCACTTCGTCAATACGCCTGTTGACCCGCGCGAGAATTCGCTCGACCACCGGATAGGCTTCCGGATGGACCGCCGAGCGGTCCAACGGATTGTCGCCGTTGTTGATGCGCAAAAAACCGGCGGCCTGCTCGAAAGTTTTATCGCCCATTCGCGGCACCTTTCGAATCACCCGGCGATTCGGGAATGGGCCGTTTTTGTCTCTATACTCGACGATGTTTTTCGCCAGCGCGCCGTTCAGCCCGGAGACCCGCGCGAGCAGCGGCGCCGACGCCGTGTTGACGTCGACGCCGACGGCGTTGACGCAGTCTTCGACCGTGGCATCGAGCGAACGTGCCAGCGCGCGCTGGTTGACGTCGTGTTGATACTGGCCAACGCCGATGGACTTGGGATCGATTTTCACCAGCTCGGCGAGCGGGTCCTGCAAACGGCGCGCGATTGAAACGGCGCCGCGCAAGCTGACATCGAGGTCGGGAAATTCGGCGGCGGCCAATGCCGATGCTGAATAGACCGACGCGCCTGCTTCGCTGACGACGATTTTGTCCAGCTTTTTATCCGGCATCTTCGCTGCGATCAGCTTGATCGCTTCGCTCGCGAGCTTGTCGGTCTCGCGGCTGGCGGTGCCGTTGCCAATGGAGATCAGCTCAACCTTGTATTGCACGCTCAGGCGCGCGAGCGTCGCGAGCGAGCCCTGCCAGTCGTTGCGCGGTTGGTGTGGATAGATGGTGGTCGTTTCGAGCACTTTGCCGGTCGCATCGACCACCGCAACTTTACAGCCTGTGCGAATGCCCGGATCGAGACCGAGTACGGCCTTCGGTCCCGCCGGCGCGGCCAGCAAAAGCTCGTGCAGATTGCGGCCGAATATCTTGATCGCCTCGGCTTCAGCCGCCTCGCGCAATTGCGTCAGCAACTCGCTGCCGATATGCGCGTGCACCCTCGTGCGCCAGGTCCATTGGCAAACCTCGGCCAGCCACTTGTCCGCCGGCCGGCCCTTGTCCTCGATGCCGAAATGCGCGCCGATCATGGCGACGCACGGATGGGGCACGATCGCGTCCAACTCCGCGCCGAGCCCCAGGCTGACCGCCAGCACCTCGAGGCTCTGGCCGCGAAATAACGCCAGCGCGCGATGGGACGGGATAGTGCGGATGGTTTCCGAATAATCGTAATAGTCGCGAAACTTCTCCGCCTCAGCCGCCTCCTTGCCCTTCGCGACTTTGGAGAAAACGATCCCCTGCTCCCACAATCGCGTCCGCAGTTTTGCCAACAGTTCCGCCGTTTCGGCAAAACGCTCGACGAGAATATCGCGCGCGCCGTCGAGCGCGGTTTTCACGTCGGGGACGCCGTTCTCGGCCGCGGGTTTTTCATTGACGTACTTCGCCGCTTCCTGCTGCGGGTCGAGCATAGGATTGGCGAAGAGCGCGTCCGCCAATGGCTCCAGCCCGGCCTCGCGCGCCATCTGTGCGCGGGTGCGCCGCTTGGGCTTGTAGGGCAAATAAATATCTTCGAGCTCCTGTTTTGTCGGCGCGGCCTCGACCGAGCGGCGCAGCTCGTCGGTGAGCTTTCCCTGCTCTTCGATGGATGCGAGGATCGTCGCGCGGCGATCTTCCAGCTCGCGCAGATAGAGCAACCTCTCTTCGAGATTGCGCAACTGCGTGTCGTCCAGATTACCCGTGACTTCTTTGCGGTAGCGCGCGATGAACGGCACGGTGGCGCCTTCGTCGAGCAACGCCACGGCTGCGGCAATCTGATGCCCGCCGGCGTTGAGTTCCTTGGCGATGGCTTGAACGATCTTAATCTGTGCGGCTTCTGAAATGGTATTGGTCATAGAAGAAAGAGGACAAACGTCAATAGATTACTTAAGATACAGCCGACGCGAAATGTAGCAGAAGAATTTTTCATCTTCTAGTCAATCGAGTGTGATAATTCCATTTGAAGGCAATTTCTAATCTCGGCTGTGAGTAATCCCTGCCGTTTTCACATTTGTCACTCAGCATGAGTGAATGCTCGAATCGCCGCGCGTCCGAATGAATTCGCATTCAGCCTTCGCGAAAATCATCGCCATTCGTGTTTCGGATACCGGCGCTGCAGTTGCTGCTTTAACTTTGGATATGTATCGCGCCAAAAGTCGCCGAGGTTCTCGGTGATCTGCACCGGCCGGTTACTGGGCGCGAGGACTTGAATGCGCACCCGGACGCGACGGTTGGCGATCCAGAGGCCGTCCTTGATGCCGTACAAATCCTGGATGCGCGCGGCAATTGTCGGCGCGCCGTCTACGGAATAGACGATCTTCACCATCCTTCCCTTCGGCAATTGAATTCGCTCGGGCGTGTACTCATCGACCCACGCTTGCTGCTTGCTGGACAACCACGATTTGACGACTGGCGGCACGGGGCGATTCACAATTTCGCTATAACTGAACGCGCCATGGCAGAGATGCTCGATCATGACGACTCGGTCCCCCTCGCCGATGGCGGGCAATTCCAGTTCCGGCATCCATTCCCGCAGCCGATTGACGCGCAGGATCCATTGTTCGACCGATTCGTTCCAGTTATCGAGGACCAGGCGGCCCGCGGTGACCTCCGCGGCCAGAATCTTGGCAGCTTCGTCCGCCGGCGGGTTATCGGAAGCTTTCTCTGCCAAAAGTAAATCACGAAATCGTCTTTCTTCGCGAGCGACGACGCGCCGCAGGG
>CAMLCX010000292.1 GCA_946478635.1 uncultured Pseudomonadota bacterium | reverse complement strand
TCATAAGCGAGATCGATATTGAGAGACTCTTCAACGATCCGGCGATAGAGCGCTCGATCCTTATTTTGAACAACTACCAAAACGTCGAGATCGGACTCCTCGGTCCCTTCATCGCGCGCCCTGGAGCCAAAGAGTCGTATCGACAACAACTTATCTCCCAGTAAGGATTGAAGAACAGCTTTGAAACGAGCCAGTGCTTGTCGTTCGACTTCGGTAAGAGGTTTTTTCATGGATTTTAATCCTCGTTTATCCAGGCAAACGAATTATAGCAACAATGCGCGTAAAGCTCACGCCCTCCCATGGGATGTTTTAGTTAGGTCAGGCCCACTGACCAATTGGAAAAGTGAACTTCCCAAATGTAGCGTCGGCAAAGGCATCGGTCACCTCTTCGGCGCTTCGCAGATCGACGACTGGATTCACATCTTTCGAAAAACCAAACCCGCCCCCGGCACCAACGGCCCGCTCATCCCCGGCGCCTCGAGCGTGCGGCCGAAGAGATCCGGAGCAAAGCAGGAATACCGCTGCCTAAACCCGTGATGGCTGATCTGCTGGATATAGCGAAGAAGACGGGAATCCCGTTTGCGGCCAACCGAACAGGAATCGCAAACGTTGCGGTTGAAAAGCAACGGGTCACCACCCTTGACTGATCGGGGAATGGGCTTATGATTACGGGTGTTATCACGTCCGGAAATCGTCGCATTCAAATATTTTGAGGGCGACTTTGCGGCGCGGACTTTCTAGCGAAGGAGAACAATGCCTGTCTACATGGATCGCCACTACATCGAAGGCGCGACGCGACATGCGATCGCCGATGCGCACCAGAAGGATCTGGCGCTTCAGGATAAATATCACGTCAAGTTTTTGACCTACTGGTTCGATGAGACGCGCTCCACCGCGTTCTGCCTGATCGAGGCGCCGAATCGAGAAACGATTGAGTGCGCTCACAACGAAGCTCACGGTTCGGTCCCCAATGAAGTTCTTGAGGTCGATCCTACCGTGGTGGACGCGTTTTTGGGTCGGATCAAAGATCCGCCGCCTATGGATGCATCACCAGGAAAGGCCGGGGAGATTTCCATTGATCCTGGTTTCCGCGCCATCATGTTTACGGATTTGAAAGATTCGACGCTGATGACCACGCTGTATGGAGACGCCAAGGCTCTCCATCTGCTTCATGTTCACAATGCGCTGACGCGCAACTCGCTGGGGACGCATCGCGGACGTGAGATCAAGCACACCGGCGACGGGATCATGGCATCTTTCGCTGCGGTACCGGATGCGGTTGAGGGCGCGATTGCCATCCAGAAGGCGTTTGCGGCGTATAATCAGGATCACTCGGAGACACCTTTGTATCTACGCATTGGCCTGAGCGCCGGCGAGCCCATCGAGGAGCATGGCGACCTTTTCGGCAGGGCAGTCCAATTGGCCGCGCGCCTTTGCGCGCACGCTGAGCCCGGCCGGATTCTAGTGGATCAGATCGTGCGGGACCAATGGCAGGACAAAGAGTTGCGCTTCTCGGATTTAGGCGAAGTGACACCCAAAGGTTTCGATCATGCCGTCAGAGTCTACGAAGTTCAGTGGCTGCGGACGTAAGGTGCCACACAAAGAGTGGTGACAATCAGGCCGCTACTTCTTTCAGCGTCCGCTTCGTTTGTGTCCGCACCCTTGCCCTCGATCTGGCCTTGACATAACGTCGGCGCAGCAACTTTTTCGCGCCGCCATGAGCTTTAAATTTCCTTCTACTTTTTTCTCCCGTATTTTTTACGGCTGGCGCATGATCGGGTTGGTTTCGGCCATTCGCATTGTCGGCGGCGGGCTCCATCAATTCGGCTTCACGGTCTTCTTTCTCCCGATCAGCCAGGATCTCAATATCAGCCGCGCCGCCACATCGCTCGCCTTTTCGCTTTCGCGGGCCCAGGGCGCCATTGAAGCGCCGCTCGTGGGTTATCTCATCGACCGATACGGTCCGCGGCCGATTATCGTAACCGCGGTTTTTCTCGCCGGCGTGGGTTACATCCTGCTCTCCTGGGTGACCACCTATACGAATTTCATGATCGTTTATCTCGGCGTGATCTGTCTCGCGTTCGTTGCCGGATTCGTTCACTCGCCGATGGTGGTGGCGAATAGCTGGTTCATTCGACAGCGGGCGCGCGCCATGACCGTCGTGAGCGCCGCCGTGCCCATCGGCGGAGCGCTGATCTCTCCGCTATTGGCAGTGGGCGTCGCTTCCATAGGGTGGCGTTGGGCGGCGTTCGCCTCTGGCTGCATCTTCTTGCTTGTCTGCTTGCCTTTGAGTTTTCAACTCAAGCGCTCGCCGGAGAGCATGGGGCTGCGGCCCGACGGCGAAGTCGCGCCGGCGGAAACGGCGGCAAGCCCGACGACCGGCGAATCAAGCAACAACGCGATTGTCGATTTCACCAGCCGCCAGGCGATGAAGACTTGGGTCTTCTGGCTGCTCGTCATTTCCATGACCGCGCGAGTGACCTGCTACAGCACCGCCACGGTTCACTTTGTGCCGCTGATGGTGTGGAAGGGTTTATCCGAAGGCGCCGCCGCGTCTCTGCTCGGCGCGTTCGCGTTCATCAACTTAGTCGCCCATTTCGCGCTCGGATGGATCGCCGACCGGGTCAACAAGCCAAAACTCCTGGCCGCCTGCCATCTCCTTCCCGCACTCTCCTTACCGCCGCTTCTGGCGGAATCCGGTTATTGGCAACTTCTGTTGTTTACGATCAGTTTTACTTTTTTAGACGCGTCGTTTCCGATCATCTGGGCCACCGTCGGGGATTTTTTCGGTCGCCGCCATTTTGCGACGATCAGAGGAATGATGAGTTTTTTCTACATGTGGGGAAGCTTCGCCGGGCCCATCATGGCGGGGGCGATCTACGATCGGACGCAAAGTTACGTGCTGGCTCTGTGGATTCTTTTGATGTTGCTTTCGTTTGCGACGCTGCTGGTGCTGTTTTTAATCCGGCCCTGGTCACAGCGCATGAGAACGTTGAGTCCGCTGGCTAATGCGTCGTAAGGCAACGTGGGCTTGAACGACGACGGATCCTCGGCAATTCCCTTACCCGCAAGCCGCGGGGAATTGTGCCATGGAAGTGCGCTATTCGTCAGTCCGTGATATCGACAAAAATTCCATCTGGACTGGAACACTGGTACTTTCCATGGCGGCAGGACGCGATCAGCGCGAGTCGTCTTTCGCCTTCGCTCGGCTCGCTGATGATCCGCTCGCGCATCTCTGAATCGGTTTCGCGCAGGGCGGTTAAATCTTTTTTTACAGCCTCGACGCTCTCTACTTTAAATCCGATATGCTCCAAGCCCGGGCGGTCGATGCCTGCGCCTTCGAAGTCGCTCATCTTCCACGGCGCGACAATCAGCGTCATCTTCCCGTCGGTGAGATAAAAGTTGGGATCCTCGATGGCCTTGTCGGCCTCTTGCAAGTCGAGCATGTCCCGATAGAACGCCGCAATCGTTTTTGGCTTCATCACGCGCAATTTGATGTGATGGATATGTCTCGGATGCTCGCGCTCCCGCTCGGCATAGACATCTCTCCGGTTCGACATGCCTTCCTGTGTGAGATCGAAATAATTTCCTTCGGGATCATGCGCGCCGTAGGTTGCGAACGGCCGGTTCGACGGTCGCTTCAAAACCGCGACTTCGGGATAATTTTTCTTGATCCGCGCGATCGCCTCATCGACGTTGTCGACGTCGACTCCGAAATGGTGCAAGCCCGGCACGTAGCCGGGCTTTCTGCCGATCACCGTGACACCGACATAACCGTCCCCGATGCTGACCGCGTAATTGGTCCGGATGGCTTTTTCTTCCTCCACCGAGCCGGGCTTGGCTCGCTTCATGCCAAATACGGCTTCATAAAATTTCGCCTCACGAACAAAGTTTTCGCTGACGATCGCGGCGTGTTGGATTCGGGTTAACATGGGCCTCCCTCCGGTCGGCTTGGTTCAAAATGTTCAAACCGTTCAAGTCGTTCAACCCTCTCCGTGGTCCTCCCCCGCGACGCGGGGGAGGAAAGAGGTGGGGGCTTGAACGTTTTGAACTGCTTGAACGTCTTGAACACAAATTACTTTCCGGCAATTCGCTTGAAGAACCCTTCCTTCTCCAATTCATCGAGCGTGCTTTCGTCGAGGTACTTGGCCGGGTTCATTTCGATCTTCGGGTTCTTTTGAGAAACCATCTCCAGAGTATTGCGCAAGCCCTGCTGCGCGATGCGCGTCGGAAAAGAAAAACTCGTGGCAATGTATTGATAGGTTTCCTCGATGGCCTTGGGGTTTTTCTGCTGCAGCCACTTGGCCAATACCGCCGTTGCTTTTTCTTTGCTGTGCAACAACTGGTAGGTCGCCTCGGCGTAGCTTTGCTGGTAGCGTTTGATCAGGTCGCGATTTTGCTGCAAGAACGATCGCCGCACCACCATGGCGTTCATCGGAAACGCCGCGGTCTTCATGTCGCGCATGTGCGCGAGCACGTTCATGCCCATGCGCTGCGCTTCGCCGAGCTCGGGTTGGGCGAGCACCGTGGCGTCGAGCACTTTGGCGCTCATGCCGATGAGCCGTTGCGACGCGCCGCCGGCTTGCAAAATCGTTACGGCTTGGCGCGGCACGTTCCACTCTTTGAGCGCCAACAGGATGGCCAGTTCGTTGGCGCCGCCGAAGCCGACGATGCCGATTTTTTTGCCGTTGAGGTCCTCCGGCTTGCGAATTTCCTTTTGCGCGACGAAACTGAACGGAAAAGTGTTGAGCGAACCGGAGATCATCACCAGGTCCGCGCCCTGGGCGATGGCATTGATGGTGGTCACCGCGTCCACCTGGGCAAAGTGGGCGCTGTTGCTGAGCAGGGCCTGGATCTGGCGCGTGGATCCGGGAGTCAATACCAGATCGGCATTGATGTTGTATTTAGCCAGATAGCCAAGTTCCTTGGTGGCCCAGAGCGGCGATTGAAAACCGGCGAACCCGGCATAAGCAATGACGTAACGCTCTTGCGCCACCGAGCAGGCCGGCCAGAGCAAGAGCAGCGAAACCACTGCAAGCAACCTTTGTGTCATTGTCGTCCTTCCTGAATCTGAGTTCATCGATATGCTGAAGTCGGTCCGATTCACTTGCCGTAGAAGCGCGCTATGGACTCGATGCGCCCCCGAGTGTGCTGCTTGATGTCCGCCGCATCGGGAATCACCTCTGAAAAGACTTGCAGGTGGAGAAAATCATTTGACTCGGCTTCGCGCACGACATGTTGCGGATCGCGTCCATCCCCGGCGTCCATCATCGCTTTGAGAAGCAGCTTGCGCGCGGCGACGATGGCTTTGTCCGACGTGACTAAATGTTCTGCCGTGCGGTCCTGGACCGTGCCCTGGCTTTCCGTGGCGAAAGCATCGTGCGCCTGAAAATTGAAACCCATGCCGGTAAAGCTCTCTGCGCTCATCGAAGCGCGGTCCTGCTGGTAACGATTGTCGCCGTTGCGGGCCAATTCGTATCCGGGCGTCAGCTCGGCGCGGTTCTTGTGGATCAACTCTTCGGGAAGCGCCCGTTCGCGGCTGAACATAAAAATATATTTCCAATGGGAAACGTCGTCGATGGGCACGTGCCAGTGCACCGCGTAACCTTCGCCGACCGTGGAGCCGCCGAAAGCGCTTAGATTGGGCATGACGAAGTTGGTGACGCGCAGATAGCGCTTGCCCGGGCCGCCTTCGCGGACGGAATAGATACGCAGGCCGAAATCCGCGAGCTCGACCTCGATGGCCGGCGCGATGTCCTTTTTGAGCAATGTGTTGTCCGTCACATCGGCGCCCGGCACCACGCGCTGCAAAGGCGGTTTCGCCTCGGCCAGATACTGATGCAAGAAAGACAGGTGCACCGGGTCGATGTTTCCTTCATTGCCCTGCAAATAGTTGCAGCGGTAGCGAACCTTGGTCACCGAGCGTTGCTCCGGCGGCACGTTGAGGAATTCATAATTCGGCAGCAAGGGCGGCTCGCCGGGCCCCATATAAGTGAAAATGACGCCGCCCGATTCCCGGCAACGATGCGCGCGATGTCGAATCTCGCTTCGGTTCTTCCCGCCGCCGGGCTCTCCCGGCTGCTCGAGAACGCAGCCGGAAATATCGTAAAGCCAGCCATGGTAAAGGCATCGCAAGCCGCCGTCTTCGATCCGCCCATAGCTCAAGTCGGTGCCGCGGTGCGAGCAATGCAGCCCCAGCAATCCCGGGCGGCCCTGATCGTCGCGAAACAGCACAAGATCTTCGCCCATGATCCGAACCGTCTGGGGCGGCCCGCCCGGCGGCAGATCCTGGCTCAATGCCACAGGCTGCCAGTAGCGACGCAAGAGATCCCCAGCCGGAGTTTTAGGGCCGGTTTGAGTGAGTAATTTGTTTTCTTCAGC
>CAMLCX010000291.1 GCA_946478635.1 uncultured Pseudomonadota bacterium | reverse complement strand
GTCTTGCGCTTGGCCTGGGGAGTGAGATCTTTGCGGTCGAAGTGCTGTTTGACGAGCACGCGCATGTCGGTGCGGGTGGCCTCGTGGGGAAAGTCCGAAGCCCAGAGCAGGCAGTCGTCACCGATGAGTTCAATATCCCGCTTGGTTGTCACCTCCTCGCCGCATTGAAAGTAAAGACGCTTTTGCGCTAGCAATTCGCTCGGCAGCACAGGCCGCTCTTTGGGCGCGACGCGCTCCAGGCGTTCTTCGATCTTGCTGATCAGGAACGGCACCCAGCCGCAGCCGGCTTCGAGAAAACCGATCCTCAGCTTCTTCAACTTATTCATCACCCCGGAAAACATGATGTTGGTGAACTGGCGCATCTGCGGGATCACGTGGGTCAAGGTCGCGGCTTCGTTGGGCACGAGGTAGCGGTCGTTGTCGCGCAGCGAGTTGCACGAGTGCACCGACAGGACGCAGCCGAGCTTGTCGGCTTCCCGGTACACCGGCCAGTATTGCCGATGGCCCAATGGCATTTGCAGGCCGTCCGCCGGCAAAATGCCGCCGACCATGCCGTACTTGTGCACCGCCCGGCGCAGTTCCTTGACCGCGGCAGCGGGATCTTGCAGTGGCAGCAAGGCCATGCCGCGGAAGCGGCGATCGTGGGCGAGAAATTTGTCGTGTAGATAGTCGTTGTAGGCATGGCAGAGCTCGGCCGCATAGGCCGGGTTGCCTATCTGGCCGATGTGCATGAAGCGGGTCGGATAAAGCACGGTCAACTGGAATCCGCCTTGGTCGAGCTTGTCGACCCATTCTCGCCAATCGGGCACCCGGAAGTCCGAGGGACGAAAGTCGTTGGCCGGGATCGAGCGGTGCCAGCCGTGGTGCGGCGTCAGCGGAAAGTAGAGCATGGCATCGCGGCGCGAGCGATAGCCGGCCGACATGTATTCGATAATTTCCTCGTCGGTCTCACGCACGTGGCCGTCGGCGTCGATGATGCGCGGTTTAGGCGTTCTGTTCTTCACGGCTGCCTCCGTTGTTGCCATGCGATTTTGTCGCATGGAGATCGTGAGATTGTCAATGAATCGGAGCTGTTGGTCGCGGTCGCGCAAGGATCGTTGGCGCAAAACCGGCAAGCTAATCTAGATTTGCGTGCGCACGGATTAGACTTTCCGGCAGTGCTACGTTAAGCCATTGTGATGGGCAATGCTTTGACCGCGCGGTTTTTCAATCAGGTCGAGCGATTTTCGCAGGAGCGCGGCCGGCGTTACTTCCTGCGCGGCGCGGTGAGTTTCCTTGAAGGAGATGCCACGTCGCTGCACGCGGGTGTGCAGGGTTCTTATCTCTACGACGTGCGCGTCTCCATCGACAAGCACGTGGTCCATGTCTCATGTACCTGCCCGTTATTCGAGAGAACGAAAGAGGCCTGCAAGCATATCTGGGCCGCGCTCCTGGCGGCGGAACAGAGCGGATTTTTGACCGGCTTAAACATGATCGCGGCACCCCATCTACGGGGTGTGGCACCTGAGCCCGTGTCGAAGAAAGTCCCGGCATCGCGTCGTAACGCCAAGGATCTGCTGGCTGCCAATTGGAAGCAGCAGTTGCTCAGTTTGCGGACTCAGTTTGAAGCGAACGAAGAGCGAAGAGTTAGCGGTGCCCGGTCCGAGCGAGTGCTGCACTATTTCATCGATGCCGCGAACACGCTGGCAAACAGCGAGTTGATCGTCCAAATCGGCCTCACCGAGCGAAAAATGGACGGCGCCTGGGGCAAGCTCAAATTAAAGAGATTCAACCGCCATGACGTTGGATCTCTGAGCGATAATAGGGACCGGCGTATTCTCACGACGCTTCTCGGTGCTCAAGATCACCCGAGCTATGGATACTCTTCCTATTCGGCGAATGCCTCCTCGAGCAGCGATTATCCGCTCACTCCGGCGTTATGGGAGATCGTACTGCCGTGGATGTGCGCCACCGGGCGCTGCGTCCTGCGGCCGTCGGCCAACGAAAACCCATTGACTCCGCTCGAGTGGGATGACGGCGAAGCCTGGGAGATTTGTCTCCGGGTTGCTCTTACCGAGGGCCGGAAAAATTACCGGCTGGTTGGATTGTTGAAACGTGGAAGTGACGAAATGTCGCTGGCGCAGCCGGAGCTGATCGTGGCCGGCGGTCTGGTGTTTTACGGCAGCCGTGTCGCCCGGCTGAACGATTTCGGCGCCTTTGCCTGGATTTCCTTGCTGCGCGCGCGGTCTTCGATCGTTTTTGCCAGGAGCGATGCCGACGAATTTCTCGACGAGTTGATTCGTTTGCCACGCCTACCCGGCATCGACCTGCCCGATGAACTGCATTTCGAAACCATTGCCGTGGCGCCCAAACCGAGTCTGGTGATCAAGTCCGCAAAACATAGTGCCTGGGGACGCGATAGTGTCGTCGGCGAGTTGTCCTTCAACTACGAGAGCAGCCGTGTCGCGGCGAATTTGACTCAGCATAGCGTTTATCAAAAAGACCAGCGGCGGGTTATCCGGCGTGATCCGCAAGCCGAAAACGCGGCTCAAGCGCGGCTCACCGAGCTTGGTTTTCGCACGGTTCAACGATCGGCGGATGCGGCCCTGGAGCTTCCCGCGGAGCGAGTTCCCAGGGTCGTGCGCGCTCTCGCTCAGGAAGGCTGGCGCGTCGAGGCGGAAGGCAAGCTTTACCGCAACGCCGGCGCGCTCCGCCTCGAAGTCACTTCCGCGGTGGATTGGTTCGATCTCGGAGGCAGCGCAGATTTCGGCGAGGCGGTCGTGTCGTTGCCGAAACTGTTGAGCGCGATCAAGCGCGGCGACCACACCGTCAGGCTGGATGACGGCTCCCTTGGCATCATTCCCGAAGAGTGGCTCGCCAAGTATCGCTTGCTCGCGGGTCTCGGCGAAAACGACAACGAGCGCCTGCGCTTCACCCGCCCGCAAGCGGGGCTTCTCGATATGCTGCTCGCCGGCGAACCGGAGGTGCGCGTCGATCCGCTGTTCGAGCACGTGCGCGACGAGCTGCAAGGATTTGCCGGCGTCGCAGCCGTCGATCCGGCGCCCAACTTTCACGGCACTTTGCGCGATTACCAGCGCGACGGGCTGGGCTGGCTGCAATTTCTTCAGCGCTTCGGACTGGGCGGTTGTCTTGCGGACGACATGGGACTGGGCAAGACCATTCAAGTGTTGGCCTTGCTGCATTCGCGCCGCAAGGAGCGTGACGGCGATCCGGCTGCGACACGGGGACCGTCGCTCGTTGTTGTACCGCGCTCCCTGGTGTTTCACTGGCGCGAGGAAGCCGCGCGCTTTGCGCCGGAGTTAAAAATCCTCGAACACTTCGGCGCCGGCCGCCGTCATCCGAAGGAGAGCTTCGCGGGTTATGATCTCATCATTACAACCTATGGCACGCTGGCGCGTGACGCGCCGCACTTGAAGGACGTGAAGTTCGACTACTGCATCCTGGACGAAGCCCAGGCGATCAAGAATGCCAGCACCCTCTCGGCGAAGGCGGCTCGTCTGATCCATGCCGACCATCGATTGGCGCTCAGCGGCACGCCCGTGCAAAATCATTTGGGCGAGCTCTGGAGCCTGTTCGAGTTTCTCAATCCGGGCATGCTCGGCGGCGCTTCGGTGTTCGGCTCCGTCGGCAGGAATCCGGACGCCTCCACGCGCGGCCTACTGGCGCGCGCGCTGCGACCGTTCATACTGCGCCGGACCAAGGGGCAAGTGGCGAAAGAGCTGCCCGCCAAAACAGAGCAGACGATTTACTGCGATCTCGAAACCAAGGAAAGAAAACTCTATACCGAGCTGCGCGACTACTACCGCTCGCGGTTATTACACAGCGCCTCGGACGACGGATCGGGCCGCTTCAAATTTGAAGTGCTCGAAGCGTTGCTGCGCTTGCGCCAGGCCGCCTGTCATCCGGCGCTGATCGACAAGCAAAAGATCGACGAGCCCAGCGCCAAGCTCGATACGCTTCTGGCCCAGCTCGATCAGGTCATGGAGGAGGATCATAAAATATTGGTGTTCTCGCAATTTACCAGCCTGCTCGGGATCGTGCGTAACCGGCTCGACAAGGACAAGGTTTCTTATGCCTATCTGGACGGTCGCACGCGCGATCGCCAGGCGCGGGTCGAGCAGTTTCAGAACGACCCGGAGGTGAAACTATTTCTGATCAGCCTCAAGGCCGGTGGTCTGGGTCTCAACCTGCAGGCGGCCGAATACGTCTATTTGCTCGATCCCTGGTGGAACCCCGCGGTGGAGGCCCAGGCCATCGACCGCGCCCATCGCATCGGCCAGACCCGCCAGGTGTTCGCCTACCGCTTGATTGCCCGCGATACCGTGGAGGAAAAAGTCCTCGAGCTGCAGCAGTCCAAGCGCGATCTCGCCGACGCGATCATCAGCGCCGATAATAGCCTGCTGCACAATCTGACGCGGAAGGATTTGGAATTGCTGCTGTCGTGAGCACGGGTCGATTCAGCCGCAAAGAACCCGGCGCGGCCGAGCCGCAACGAAAAGCGAAGAAGGGTAAGATTCGGAATCGGAAAATTGCCGCAAAGAACGCAAAGATCGCAAAGTTTTCGTGGGGTGCGCCATGCGCACCGGTCGGTTTGCAGCCTGGATGGAGCGTAGCGAAATCCGGGGATTGCCTGCGCGAACGGCAGCGCCCGAAGCCGACTGAGAAATAGAAACCAGTTCGGGCTAGCGATTGACAGCAGACTACCCGTCTCTGTAAGCTCGATTTCACGTTTACGACGCAGGGAGGACCCCCATGGCATACGACATTCTCATCAAAGGCGGTCGCATTTACGACGGCAGTGGCTTGCCGTCCTATCTCGGCGACGTAGCGGTCAAAGACGGCCGCATTGTCGAAACCGGCCGCATCAACGGTAGCGCGGCGCGCGTCGTCAATGCCGATGGCCTGGCGGTGTCTCCTGGTTTCATCGATTTTCACACGCATCTCGATGCCCAGCTCTTGTGGGATCCGCTGGCGACTTCTTCATGCTACCACGGCGTGACGACGGTCATCCCCGGCAACTGCGGCTTGTCGTTGGCGCCCTGTAAGGAACCGGATCGCGATACGATCTTGAGAAGCTTTGAGCGCGTCGAGGCCATTACGCTGCCGGCTTTAAGGGCCGGCGTGCCGTGGGGCTTTACCACGTTCGGCCAGTATCTCGACGCGCTGCGCGGCAAGCTGGGCGTCAACGTCGCCTCCCTGGTGGGGCACTGCGCGCTGCGCCAGTTCGTCATGGGCGAGGCTTCCATCGAGCGCGCCGCAACGCCGGCGGAAATCCACCAGATGAAAGAAGTTCTCAAAGCCAGCGTGCGCGCCGGCGCCGCCGGTTTTTCCACCAATCAAAATCCCGTTCACATGTATGCCAACGGCACGCCGATTCAGAGCCGCTTCGCCACCGACGAAGAGATCATCGAGCTTGCCTGCGCGCTCGGCGAAATCAATCAGGGGGCCATTCAAATTTCGCGCGGTTCGCTCGGCGTGTCAGTGCCCATGCGCGAGAGCGTCAAATTGTTTGAAGAGATTTCCAGCCGCTCGGGCCGGCCGGTGATCTGGCAGAGCATCACGCACCGTTGGGACAAGCCCAATGAATGGCGCGAGCTGTTGGATTTGGCCGGCGAGACCATCGACCGCGGCGTGCAGTCCTATCCGCTGTGCAACGCGCGCCTGTTCAACAACCGTTTGACCATGAAGAACGCCCAGGTGTTCGACGATCTGCCGACCTGGAAGACGATTCTGTTTCTGCCGTTGGAAGAGCGCATCAAGGCGATCAAAGATCCGGAGACGCGCAAGAAGATGCGCTACGAGGCGGTGGAAGAGAAAAAATCGTCGCGCTTCTCGCGGCGCTGGGATCTGGTCTATCTAATTAACGCAGTCAAACCGGAGAACAAGCATCTGGAGAAAAAGAGCGTGGCGGAGATCGCCAAGATTCGTAACCAAGACGTCATCGACGCCTTTCTCGATCTATCGTTGGAAGAAGGGTTGGATACCGAGTTCCAAACTTCCAGCACCAACGGCGATGAAAAAGCAGTGGCGGAAATCATCAAAAGCCCGTACGTCCTGGTCGGCCAGTCCGACGCCGGCGCGCATTTGATTTACGACGCGGGTTTCGGCTACGCGACGCGCCTGCTCGGCTACTGGGTGCGCGAGAAGCAAATCATGACCGTGGAAGAAGCCGTGCGCAAATTGACCTTCATGGTCGCGTCGATCTTCGGCTTTCCGGAGCGCGGCCTATTGCGCCGCGGCATGGCGGCGGATCTGTGCATCTTCGATCCGGCGACCGTCCGCGAATGCGATGCCGAAATGGTGCAAGACCTGCCGGGCAACGAAAAGCGCTACATCCAAAAAGCGGTCGGCATCGAGATGACGGTCGGCAACGGCGAGGTGCTG
>CAMLCX010000290.1 GCA_946478635.1 uncultured Pseudomonadota bacterium | reverse complement strand
TCTCCGCTTGGCAAAGTAGTCGCTCCAAAGTTTCTTAATCGGTCTGGGCAGATAGAGTTCCGGCAGGATTCTTTCCACCTCGTCCAGGTCGAGCGAAATGATATCTTCCATTCGGCCATTCATTAGCACCTGTTTGATCCACCACTGTCTGTTTTCGGGGTCGCTGAGATCGAGAGTCTCCGCCTTATCGAATGACCAAACAATATGCCGCGGAATTTTCATATCGTTAGGTTAACGAATTCCAAATATTATAGCAATTGCGTTTCCACGCTGTCGGTGTTCCCGGCGCTTTAAAAGTCGAGTGGCTTGGTGTAAGTCAATCGAAGGAGGATTTCATGCTGCTCATCAATAACCAGGAAGTCGAAAAACTCTTCACGATGAAAGATTGTCTCGATGCGCTGGAAGACGGCTATGACGATTTGCTGAAAGGCGACGCGGTATACCGGCCGCGCTTGGATTTGTGGATGCCCTGCGAGCGGCCGGACGGTTATTATCGCTGGGGAACGATGGAAGGAGCGAGCCGCAAGATTGGCGTCTTCGCGATTCGCATGAAGTCCGACGTCGTCTACTGGCCGAACGGCGATACGGAAGAAAAATACTGTATGCAGCCGGGCACATGGTGCGGCCTGGTGATGGTGTTCAGCGTGCGCAACGGTGAGCCGCTGGCAATTATCAACGACGGATTGATTCAACATATGCGCGTCGGCGGCTGTGCCGGCTTGGGTGCGAAGTATTTATCGCGCGAGGATTCCTCTGACGTCGGCATCTTCGGCAGCGGCGGCATGGCGCGCAGTTATCTCGAAGCTTTTTACGAGGTGCGCAAACTCAAGCGGGTAAGAGTTTACAGCCCGACCAAGGCGAACCGCGATCGCTTTGCCAGGGAAATGACCGGCAAGTTGGATATCGAGGTCCTTGCTGTTGATGAACCGGAAAAAGTTGTGCGCGAAGCCGATATCGTCGCGACCTGCACGGATGCGACGCGGACCGTCTTCGATGAACCGGAATGGCTTAAGGAAGGCGCGCATATCACTTGCGTGCGCGCGTGCGAAGTTGGACCGAAAGTAATCAAGAAGTGCGACCTGTCCGTCAAGCTGGGGAGAAACACCATCGAGGCGATGGACGAGGGCATGATTCGCCTGCACGGCAACGTCGGTTACATCGCCGGCCAGCCGGAGGAACGAGCGCGCATACCAAATCCGGCGGTGGATAACTATCGAGGGGATTACTTTAAATACTTCATGGATGTCAGAGCCGGCAAGGTTCCGGGCAGGATCAGCGACAAACAAGTTACGTTCTTTATCAATGCGGGAACTCAGGGCCTACAGTTCGCCGCTTGCGCCGGCAAAGTCGTCGAACTGGCGAAGCGGCAGAAAGTCGGGCGGGAGCTACCGACGGAATGGTTCTTACAGGATATCCGCGACTAAATCGTTTCGGGTTTCGGGTTTCGGGTTGCGGGGACGAACGCGAGACTCGAGACTCGGAACGCGAAACAAATCAGTACCCCAGATCCTCGACCTCGTCCTCGTCCATGCCGAAGTAGTGGGCGATCTCATGCAGAACCGTGATGCGAATTTCTTCGCGCAGCTCTTCCGGATCGGAAAAATCTTCGAGCAGCGGCTCGGCGAAGATAGTGATCTTGTCCGGCATGAGCGGCGGGTCGAGGCTGGATCTGTCGGGCAGCGGCACTCCTTGATAAATGCCATACAGCGTATCCACGCGCGGATCGAGACCTTCGGAGCGCAAAAGCTCGGCTGACGGCCGTTCCTCGACGACGAATTCGACGTTACGTAACTGGTCGCGAAATCGACGAGGCAACCGGTCAAGGACTTGCGTCACTTCTTTCCTGAGTTGATCGTGATTCACCGTTGACGAGTCTCGCGCAAATGCTTTCTCGCTTCAAGCGCACCGTGTATTACTTTGCCATTGTCGCGGCATTGAATCTCGCCGGTTGCGCGACCTGGCGCACGCCACTCCCGCTAAAATCGGAATTTGCGCCGCTCCTGAGTGACGACCTCGATCCTCAATCGCTGCACACAGCCATCCGGCAAAGCCTTGCCTATTTGCAAAAATTACCACCGGGTCGCGTCATCGGCGAAGAGCCCCGGCGATTTACGGTCAAAGAGGTCGGCGATTCGCTGGCGGTTTTTGAAAGGCTGCTGGATCTTTGGGATTGCCGGGAGTGCTTTGCGCGCGAGGTCCATGCCCGCTTCGATCTGCTGCCATCCAGCACAGATAGTAAATTCTCGGAAGTCCTATTTACGGGTTATTATCAACCGGTTATTGAAGGCAGCCTCACGCCGACGGAACGATTTCGCTACCCGATTTTTGGCAAACCTGAGGATCTGATTACGGCTGAGCGGGTGACGCTGAAACCCAAACTTGTCACGGAGAGAATCTTCGGGCGAGCGGTGGGCGAGCAGTTCACTTCTTACTATTCCCGCCGCGAGATCGACGATGCGGGCGCCCTGCGAGGCCGAGGCCTTGAAATCGCCTGGGTTGAAGATCCCATCGACCTGTTTTTTCTCCACATCCAGGGCTCGGGAATCGTTCGTCTGCCTAACGGCAAGCAATTAAGCGTTGGATACGCCGCGCAGAATGGCTGGCCGTACCGCAGCATCGGACGCTTGCTGATCGATGATGGCAAGATTGCCAAAGAAGAAATGTCGATGCAGCGCCTCCGGCGATATCTGAATGAGCATCCCAACGAGCGCGATGAAATTTTGGCTTACAACGAGAGCTACGTTTTTTTTCGCGTTCTCGAAAATGGCCCGCTCGGCAGTTTGGAAGTGCCAGTGACCGCCGGGAGATCCATCGCCACCGACGCGCGGCTTTTCCCCAAGGGGTCTCTTGCCTGGATTCACACGGAAATACCCGTCATCGATAGCGCGGGACGGTTAGCGGGCTGGCGTCCCATCGCGCGGTTCATGCTCAATCAGGATACCGGCGGGGCCATTCGCGGTTTGCAACGCGCGGACCTTTACTTTGGCACCGGCGAAGAACCGGCCGCTCTTGCCGGTTACATGAATCGTCCGGGGAGAATTTTTTTCCTGATCCTCAAGCAGGATCAGGTATCCGGCCACAACGTTGGCAATTGAAGTCGACGCGACCCGCGTGGCGCGGCAATCCCACGGCGATCTTACGGGTCGTGGCTCAAGCTGGTATCAATGTCGAAAAAATGTAGGGGCACGCCCCTGTGCGTGCCCTCGGTCGGGCGGCCACAGGGGCCGCCCCTATAAAAATCACCGCAAAACTGAACCACCACCATCTTAACCATCCACTTGAGCCGCGGTGATCGGATGAGGTAACCTTCTTAGACCCGTGACGCGATATACCGAAACACGACGATTACAGTGGGCGCTGGCGATCAGCCTGGTGTATTTTTTCGCCGAGTTGATCGCCGGATTTCTCACCAACAGCCTGGCCTTGTTATCCGACGCCGGCCATATGCTCTCGGACGTCGGCGCGATGACGCTCAGCTTGTTTGCCTTTCGCATGGCCAGACGGCCGGCGACGCATCAAAGCACGTATGGTTTTCATCGAATCGAGATTCTTGCCGCGCTGTTCAACGGTCTTACCCTGTGGCTGATCGTCGGAATTATTTTTGCCGCCGCGTTCAATCGATTTTTTTATCCGCCGGTGGTCGAGAGCTTCGGCATGACGGTGGTGGCGATTATCGGCTTGCTCGTGAACATTGCCGCGGCGGCTATCCTCCACCGCGGCCATCACCACAATTTAAACCTGCGCGGCGCATTCCTGCATGTCGTGAGCGATGCGATCGGCTCGGTGGGCGCGATTGTTGCCGGCCTGGTCATGTGGAGGACGGGTTGGTATCTCGCCGACCCGCTGATCAGTGTATTTATCGGAATTTTGATTTTATTTTCATCCTGGAGCCTGGTTCGGGATTCTCTCAGCGTGCTCATGCAGGCGGTTCCGAAAGGGATCCGACTCGAAGAAGTACGCCAAACCATCGAAGCGGTGGAAGGCGTGAGCGAAGTGCACGATCTGCACGTTTGGGCGGTCACTTCGGATATCTTCACCTTGAGCGCGCACGCCGTGGTGGAGAACGGCGGTGATTTTCATGAAGTTCTCAACGGCATCGAAGAGACGCTCAAAGAGCGCTACAACATCGAGCACATCACCATTCAACTTGAGATCGAAAGCCGCGAGGAGAAAGAGTTTAAAGCGTTTTAGACAAGATTTTGCAGTAACGAAAAACCACCCGGCGTCGCGCTAGCGCGGATTATTCGCGGTAAAGCTGCGATCGAGTTGCAACCCTTCCGGAACGAAGGCAAAGCAGTTGCGCCTTCAAGATGCGACGGGGCGAGTTGCTCATGAGGGCAGCAGCGAAAAGGTCAAACCTCGCGCCATGAGCCGAGATAATAATGAAACATTCGCGCCGGTGCCTTCGTTCCTCCAGGGTCACAACTCGATCCACAGAGTGTCGGCGGGTTTCCTCGTAGCATGAATGATCCAGGCTAGGGAGCGCTGGTTGCAACCACCGCAACTCTGGAACGCGGCAGCAAGCATGCCATCAAGGCCACGCTGGCGAACGAAAGAATACCGAGCATCCAGAATATGGTCGGGAGTTCGGCGGTTACCAAAAGTAAACCCACGATGGATGTGGACGTGGTTTTTGAAACCTGCTGGATCAAGCGATCGAAGGAGACGATGCCGCCGCGCAGTTCCGCCGGCGCATTTTGCGTGAGCAGGCTTTTTTGCATGGGTGAAATGACGCCGTTGGCCAAACCGTAAAAGAATAAGGCGCCGCCGACCAGCCACACGCCGGGAACGAAAGGCACGGCCACCACGGCGGCGCCGCTCACGACGAAAGCGAGGAATAGAATATTGGCCTTGTCGCGACCAGCCGCGATTCGTCCCGCCTGGCTCGAAGTCACCATGGCGCCGATCGAAAAGAAGACATAGAGCAAACCTGCCGTCGCTGTCGAGATTCCGTGGGTGCGGACGAGAAAAAGAGGAAAGTAGGTGAGAAAACCGTAATCGAGAAAAAAGCGTAGAAACCCGGCGCAGAATGCGATCAACAGCCGCGGATGGCGCGTCAATCGTAGAATGTCGCCGACATAGGCTCGGGCTTTTCCGCTTTTGCCTTTGGTTTCCGGCATCCATAACCAGGCGGCCAATCCGACCGGGATGGTCAGGAGGTAAAACACAAACGGCCAATACCACGCGACCATCGCGAGCAGGCCGCCGAGGGGCGGAAAAATCAAATAGCCGATGCGGTCAAGGAAAACTTTCAATCCCTGGCCGCCGATTTCGTTGTCGCCCTCGAGCAAATCGCCGATCAAGACAATGGTCAGTGGAATAACCGCGCTAAAGCCGATGCCCTGAAGAGCGCGGAAAAAAAGCAGCCAGCCGAAGCTCGGCGCGAAGGCCATGGCCGCGCCGAATATGCCGAAAGCGATCATCCCGAGGGCGAGCAGCAAGCGCCGGCCGTAAAGATCAGCAACAAAACCGAATATCGGCGACAGCACGATGGCGGGAGCGGTGAACACCGTCATGATCCACGACAGCTGGGCATCGCTGACCTGAAAAGGCTCGCTGAGGGCAGGCAGGGCGGGCTGAAGAAAATTCACGCCCATCATCAGCGCGATGCTCGACGCATAGACAATGCTTAAGGCGCGCGCCTTTTCGGGCGCGAGTTTTTCCATGCCGAACAATGCAGTTATGGAAGCCATTCGTTGCAACGTAGTTTAATCGACAGGAGCAGTCAAACTCGTCCAAGCTTCGCTTGGAATCTCAGATCTCGGAGTTCATTTTTCACCGACAATTGGCGTGAAAATTGACATTCAATGGATTTGCGCGGTGCTTGGTCAGCGGTGTTTAGCCGTGATATGGAGACGCAAGCCCGTCGACGCAAGGAGAAAGCAGTATGGCCCAAGACATGCGCACATGGATCGAGCAACTGGAGAATGCCGGATTACTGGCGCGGATCACCAAGCCGGTGGACCCGCGCACGCAAATGGGTGCGCTGCTCTGGCAGGCGCGCGACCGCGGGTTACTGTTCGAAAATTTGCCGGGCTATCCCGGCTGGCGCTGTCTGGGACAAGCTCCGGGCGATGTCGCGCTTGCGCCCGTAGCCTTTGGCACCTCACGCGACGAAATGATCCCGGAGTTTGTTCGCCGCACGGAAAAGCTCGGCAGGACGCGTCTGGTGGAAACCGGGCCGGTCCAGCAAAAGGTCATGCTGGGCGATGAAGTCGATATCACCAAGATGCCGATTCATCAGGCGGGCATTCGCGACGGCGGGCCATTCATCGGCTCCGGCTTGATGATTACCAAGAATCCGGAAACCGGCCGGCGCAACTTGAGCTTCCATCGGCTCCAAATGAAAGGCCCGCAGAAGACCGGCATCCTGCTCTATCCGCGTCACGCCT
>CAMLCX010000289.1 GCA_946478635.1 uncultured Pseudomonadota bacterium | reverse complement strand
CATCAAGCGCAGGGATTTTCTCAAACAAGGAGCGCTCGCGGGCTTGGGCGTCGTGCTCGGCAATTCCGTCGTGCGGACGAGTTATGCCGCGTCGCGGGAGCGGCTGACAATTCTCAGCAGTATCAGCCTCGAAACGCTTCATCCCTATGCCCACAGCTCGAGTCCCCACTACGGCATCTGGAACAACATGATCGAGCCGCTAGTGGAGGTCAACTACGCCAAGAGAGACTATTTCGGCGTGCTTGCCGAGTCATGGGAATTCCAGGGAAAAAAGTGGGTGTTCAAGCTGCGCAAAAACATCCGCTTTCACGACGGGTCTCCCTTCACCGCCCAGGACGTTATCTATTCGATCAACCGGATGAAGAACGATAAGCAGAGCTTGCAGAAGGACAATTTTAGAGACTTGACGGAGATGCAAGCGATCGACGAGCATACAGTCGCGTTCGTTACCGAAGCACCGAACGCGATTTTTCTCGATCGCTTACAAAACCGTTTCATACTGGGAAAATCAGGCACCGAAGCGCAGGGCGGCGAGCCGGGCGAGCGCAAGCCCGTCGGAACGGGCCCATATCGTTTCGTCAGCTGGCAGCGCGACGGAAACTTGGTGCTGACCCGCAACGACAACTATTGGGGAAACAAGGCGGCGATCAAGGAAATTGTCGTGCGACGGGTGAAAGAAGACGCGGGGCGGGTAGCCGGACTCCTAGCCGGACAAGGCGACGTCGCCAACAATGTGCCGGTGGAAGAGTTGTCTCGTTTTGAAAAGCATCCGCGGGTGCGCGGTGAAAAGGCCGAAGGCGTGCGCATGTATTTTCTCGCGATGAACTGTACGCACAAACCCCTGGATAACAAACTCGTCCGACAGGCGATTAACTATGCCGTGGACCCTGCGGTGATCATCAAACATATTTACGAGGGCAACGGCTATGTGATGAATGGACCGCTGGGCTCCAACGTCATCGGTTTCGATCCGAAGATCAAGCGCTATCCTTACGACCCGGCGAAAGCCAAAGAACTGCTCGGCAAGGCCGGATTTCCGCAGGGTCTCGAAGTCAAGCTCTATTTCTCGCCGGACCGCTATCCTAAAGCCAGAGAAGTGTGCCAGGTGATTGCCGACCAACTGGCGAAGGCCGGGATCAAGGCCGAGCTGATCTCGCAGGAGTTTGCAATTTTTTGGGGCAAGGAAGGCGTCAACGGCGGCAAGCTGGGGTTTTACTACGTTGGCCGGCCGGCGGCCGACGCCGACACCGTTTACGATCAATACTATCGCTCCGGTGTCACGCCGCGCATTCAGTATAAAAATCCCGAGTTCGACAAGCTCGTCGACGAAGAGCAGCGGACGGGCGATGCGAAAAAGCGCGTTACGATTTTGCATCAAGCCGGACGCATCTTGATGGAAGATGTTCCGTTTGTACCGCTCTACACTCTCGCGGAGATCTACGGCGTCGCGCGCAACGTGATCTGGAAGGCGCGGCCGGATGAAAAGATCATCGCCAATGAGATGAAAATTCGTTAGCGATTGACAACTGCGCAAGCGCTGGTGCGGCGGAGTGCGGCCATAAAAGCACGAATAGTTTCGCCCTGAGGCACAGAGCAATCTAACGCTAAGGTCCTCAGACGGAAGACCGGAGACCGGTGACTCCTGCGATCCGCCCGCTTGCTGCTCCTTGCGCTATGCCCTTGCTCTCTGCGACGCATTCCACGTTTCCGCGGTAACATTTTTTCCGGATCGGGCCAATCGTAGGGTGCGCTTGCGCACCGAACTCCGGATTTTCACTCCGGACATCCCGCCAGGCATGCCAAATCTCTGGGACGCCGCGGCGCCAGCACCAAGATTATTGTTGCTCCGGCGGACAATTTTGCACAACGTTGCGGCGATTCTTGCCAAATCCATGAATGCCGCGGAGGTTTTTTCTGGCATTCTACTTGCTGATTGCAGCCGCATGGCTACAAATGCCGCGAAAACCGAAGTGACGCCGGCGAGAATGCGCTACTCTTCCCTGCTGCGCTGCCTTGGGCAGGGCCTCGACGAAATGCCGCTCAAGGCGATCGAGGTTAGGACCCATGGAGAGGACTTTATCCTGCTGGGGTGGCACCGCGGCACTTCCATGGCGATGGACTTCGAAAAGCATTACACATTGGAGGATCTTCGCGCGCTCGACAGAGAGGGGCGCAAGAAGCGACGGATCGTCGCCGGCCCGCCGGATCTACTCAGCCTGCCGGAAGTCCTGCGCCTCGCCGGAACTTATGTGGATCGCGCGCGCGGACGCCTCATCCGGGTTTGCTGGCAGGATCAATCGGACAAGATTCAGTCATTGACCGTGCAATGGGAGCCGATTCAGGCCGATCGGGGCATCAGCCCGTCGCCGCTGACGACGATCGAAGAGCTCTGCATCCACATCTACAAGAGCCGTAAGAAGATCAATCTAGTCTCAGAGCGCCAGGCTCACCGTCCCTTCGTCAGCGTCGCCAAGAATTAATTAGCAGCGGATGCCTGATACTTTACTTCTCCGCCCACCAGAGTCATCTCGACTTGTAGTTCTCTGATTTTTTCCGGCGCGATGGCGAACGGATCTTCCGCCAGCACGGCGATGTCGGCGAGTTTGCCGACATCGAGAGTGCCTTTGTCCTTCTCCTCGAATCCGACCCAGGAAGCGGTGGTGGTATGCATGGCAAAGGCTTCGCCGACGGTGATTCTTTCTTCCGGCACCCAGACCTCGCCCCAGCGCATCTTGCGCGACGCCGCGGTGGCGATATCGCGCAGCGGATCGACCGGCCAGTAACCCGGCGAGTCGGAGCCGCCGGCGATGATGACGCCGTTTTTCAAGAGCGTGTGGAAGGGGAATGCTTTGGTCAGCCGCTTCTCGCCGACGCAATCGAGAATCGCGTCGCCGATATAGTAGGCAAACGCGATATTCGGTATCGCGACGATGTTCGAACGCACCATCCGCTGGATGAGCTTGGGGGTGGCGAGCCAATTCCCCATATGCTCGATGCGGTGGCGGTGATCCTTGCGCGGCGAGTGCTCGATGGCGTTTTCATAGGCGTCGAGCGCCATGTCGAACGCTTTGTCGCCGATGGCGTGGACGCAGCAGCGCAGTCCGGCGTCATGACAAACTTGCACCGTGTGATTCAGCTCGTCCTGCTGGATGCGAATGATGCCGTGGTTGTGCTCGTCGTTTTCATAGGGCTCATGGAAACAAGCGTTACGCCCGGTGATGCCGCCGTCGATACTCATCTTGACGCCGCCGATGCGCAGCCAGTCGTTGCCGAAGCCGGTGATCAGGCCGAGTTGAGTCAAGCTCTTGGTCTCGATCATCGATTCGATCACCCGCGGCAGGATGCTGACGCGCGCGTGCATGCGGCCTTCTTTGTAAAGCTCTTGATAGGCGCGCACCGGCTCGGCGTAGCGCACGATATCGTGCACCGTAGTTACGCCGCGCTGCAGACATTGATTCAGAGCGAAGGCAATTCCGTCCTTCAATTGCAGATAATTAAATTCCGGCGCGACCTTTCGCAGAATCAACTGGGCGCGCTCGTGCAATTCGCCGGTGGGCTCGCCGGTTTGCGCATCATGCCGGATATGACCGCCGGCGGGGTCGGGCGTGTCGCGGGTGATTTTCGCCGCGGCTAAGGCAGGAGTGTTGCCGATCGTAATGTGCGCACCGAAGGAAATGGACACCGGATGATCCGGCACGGCACGATCGAGATCATGCTTATCGGGGAAACGCTTGTCATTGATGCGAAAGTCCTGCATCGGACTGCCGTGCGCCACGATCCACGAGCCCTTCGGCGCTTTAGCGGCGGCGTTGGCGAGGCGTTGTAAGACATCCGAGACGGAATTCACGTCGACGTAAAAATCCCGGCAGTCGACAAGCTCCATCTCCGCCGTGCCCTTTTCGGACAGATGAACATGGGTGTCGGTCAGCCCGGGAATGGCGGTGCGGCCCTGGAGATCGAACATCTCCGTATCCGGGCCGGCGAGACGGCGAATGTCCTCGGAGCTGCCGGTGGCGACGATGCGCGACTCCGAGCAGGCGAGCGCTTCGCAAGTGGAGGTTTCGCTGGCAAAGGTCCGGATCTTACCATTATGTAAGATCAGGTTTGGATAAGGTAATGGGCGGGGTTTCATAAGGATCTCCTTTGGTTGTTGCGCCGCGGGTGCGCCTATCGTTTTCGCATGAAAAGCTGGCGCATTAAACCCTCCCACTGGGAAAATTTTACTTCCAGCTCCTCGACCGAATATTTTTCGTCGAGATAAATTTTCTTAAATTTCTGCTCGGTGCTGCCGATGTCTTCGCGCGGCGACCACAGCCCGCCTTTCATGATCCCTTGTTGCCCTTCTTTGGAATGGAGAAAATCGAGGAACAGCAGGGCGGCATGGGGATTCGGCGCCTTGACGGTCATGCCGGAGTAGCCGACGGTGGTGACCACGGGTTCCAGGGGCCGCCATTCGATTGGAGCGCCTTTTTGTTTGGCCACGGACACGTTGGCGTCAAAGATGGTCGGCGACAGCGGCACTTCGCCGGATACGACGAGTCCGGCCAATGCCGCGGCCGCCATGTCCTGCACGCGCACTTCCTGCTCGGCGAATTTGTCGAGAAAACCTCGGCCCTGGTTCTCCAGCACGTTGCCGATCCAACGCACGCCCGTGGAGGTGCCGGCGATGGCCATCTTGCCTTTCCATTTCGGGTCGAGCAGATCGCGCATGGCGCGCGGCGCTTCGGCCGCGGCGATCAATTTCGTGTTGAAGCCCAGGCTGTTGTAGGTTTCCCGGTCGCCCAGATAGTAGAGTCCGTTTTTGCCCTTGGCCTTGACGTCGTCCGGGTAGTTGCGCGCTTCCGGCGTAAAAAATTCCAAAAAGACGCCGTCGTTTTTCATCAGGCCCATGACCTCCGGCGTGGTTTCGATCACGTCGACAAGAAATCGGCCGGACTTGAATTCCTCCATGACTCTGCGGATCACGTTCTTGGAATCGTTGCGCCATTCGGCGACTTTGACGAAGGGATATTTCTTCTCGAAGTCTTTGACGAAAGTGCGAAACCAGGTGTGCGAGTTGTAGAAAGCCACCTGGCCTTCGCGCTTGGCGCCCTCAATCAAAATCTTCTCCCGATCCGCACCTTGATAGAGCGCCAGCTGGGGAATCGGCATGGGCGGGGCGGCGGCGAAAGTTTCGATAGCTGGGATGAGGCAGAAGACTAGCGCAAGAAGTATTGCCGATATGCGATCGGCGCGCAGCTTAGACATGAAATTGCCTCCGTTGGAAACACGTGGGCGCATCATTAATTCCTCGCCTTCAGTGCAGATGAGCGAGTTCATCCTCTGCCCCCTCACCCTCGCCCTCTCCCCCACGCAGACGTGGTGGAGAGGGTAAATTAGTACGTGGCTTCGCGCTGGATAATTGAAACTTTTTTCAAGGCAAGACATATTTCATCCACGCGCAAATAAATCTACCGTTTGCGAATAAAGAGCTGGCGCAGCAGGGTTTCCCACTGGGCATACTTGGCTTCGACCTCATCGAGCGTATACTTCTCGTCCAAGTAACTCTTCTTGAACTTTTGATCCACCGTGCCGACGTCCTCGCGCGGCGACCAGAGCCCGCCCTTCATGATCAGTTGCTGGCCTTCTTTGGACAAGAGATAGTCGATGAAGAGGAGGGCAGCATGCGGATTTGCTGCCTTCGCCATCAGCGCGGCGGAACCAACGGTCGTGACCACCGGTTCGAGCGGACGCCACTCCACCGGCGAGCCTTTCTGCTTGGCGATGGTCACATTGGCGTCAAAAATCGTCGGCGACAGGGGAATCTCACCGGAGCCGACGAGATTGATCAAGGCCGCCGGCGCCATGTCCTGGACGCTGATTTCCTGCTCCGACATTTTGTCGAGATACTCGCGTCCCTGGGTCTCCAGCGCGTTGCCGATCCAGCGCACGCCGGTGGACGTGCTGGTGATGGCCATCTTGCCCTTCCATTTCGGATCGGCCAGATCCTTGAGGGTGCGCGGAGCGCTGGCCGGCGGAACCAGTTTGGTGTTGAAGCCGAGGCTGTTATACGTTTCGCGATTGGGCAGATAAAAGAAACCGTTTTTTCCTCTCGGCTTGAGGTCGTTCGGATAGAAGCGCGCCTCCGGCGAAAAATACTCTTGAAAGAGACCCTCGCGCTTTAAGATCCCCATGCCATCGGCGGTGGTTTCGACGACGTCGACCAGAACACGGCCGGATTTGGTTTCTTCGAGGACTTTGCGGATAAGATTCTTCGAGTCGTTGCGCCATTCCGAAGCTTTGACGAACGGATATTTTTTCTCGAATTCTTTGACGAAGGTGCGAAACCAGGTGTGGGAGGTGTAGAGGGTGAATTGGCCTTCGCGTTTCGCTCCCTCGACCAGCATTTTTTCGCGGTCGGCGCCCTGGTAGAGAGCCATCTGGGCCGGCGACATCGGCG